>DATAMD010000427.1:0-1766 GCA_036260755.1 Chitinophagaceae bacterium
GCAAACAGGAATTTTAATGCGTTACGGATTTGATGGCCCTCGCAAAGGCATTTGGAAATCTGTTGAATTGGAAAAAGAAATTTGTAAAACATTCGGCAGCAAATATGCGCAACTTACATCGAGCGGAACATCGGCATTAACAACCGCAATGGCTGCATTGGGTATTGGTGCAGGCGATGAAATAATTATGCCCTCATTTACTTTTGTTGCAAGTTTTGAAGCGGTGTTAAGCGTTGGCGCCATTCCTGTTTTGGTTGAAGTAGATGAAACATTAACATTAAATCCGCAGGCAGTATTAAATGCCATCACCAGAAAAACAAAATGCGTAATGCCTGTGCACATGTGCGGCAGCATGGCCGATATTGATGCATTAAAAAATATTTGTGATGAGCATAATTTAATTTTATTGGAAGATGCTTGTCAGAGTATCGGCGCAACTTATAAAGGCAAACATGTTGGAACCATTGGTGCTGCCGGAGCATTTAGTTTTGATTTTGTAAAAACAATTACCTGTGCCGAAGGTGGTGTGGTGATGACAAACAATGAAGATGTTTATATTAAGTGCGATGGTTACACCGATCACGGCCACGATCACAAAGGCGTTGATCGCGGTGCTGATTTGCATCCGTTCATCGGTTACAATTTTAGAATCAGCGAACTGCACGCTGCTGTTGGCTTAGCGCAGATTAGAAAGCTGGACAAATTTTTAGCAATCCAAAAAAAGAACCATACTTATTTAAAAAATTTTTTGGCACAAATACCAGAAGTTTCTTTCAGGCAGATACCAGATCCGTCGGGCGACAGCTGCACTTTTTTATGTTGGTTTTTGCCATCGGCAGAAATTACAAAATCGTTTGTTGATGAAATGAAAGCGCAGGGAATTTTAGCAGGCAATTTTCATTACATCGATAATAACTGGCACTATATCCGCAACTGGCATCATTTAAAAAATGGTGTATCGTTATATCCTTTATCGGATGCACAAAAAACAGCGTTAGATAAATTAAAAACACAATCATTTCCTGTTAGTGATGATTTAATGAGCCGTTGCATTTGCACCGCTATTAATCTTTCGTGGACTGATGAACAATTAAAAGAAAAAGGTGAGAAGATGGTTGCTGCCATTAAAAAGGCGTTGCAAAAATTGAGTGTTGCGATATAAAAAATTAAAGCCGTAATTTTTATTACGGCTTTTTTATTGCATTGGGTTTTTGTTCTAAATAATCTGTGTAATCGATGGAACCCAATCTGAATTTGAAAGGGATTTTAGTTGCTTTTTCAATTTGAATTTCTTTCTTGCAAAAGAAACCTATATTATTAAAATAATAATTATTGGGTAAAACCCGCAGCGGATACAGTTTTAAACTATCAATAATATTTTTTGCAGGCAAAGGTTGATGCGGAAGCTGTGCTTTGCCGGCTGCGCAAAGTATTAGCAATAAATTTACAAACAAACAAATTCTTTTCACAGTAATCTTGTTTTCTTTTGTATGTAAATTTACAACGTTCCTGGAAAGAGCGGAAAGCTGTGAGCCTTGTGCTGATGGCTTGCCGATAGTGGTTGAAAAAGTACAAGAGTGCGACGCAACCGCAGTTGCATAAAGTACAGGAGTTGGTAACAAAATAATTTTAATAATCCGGCATAAATAAAATGGCATTAGGTCAATCGTTACAGCAAAAGTTATTACAGAAATTATCTCCTCAGCAAATTCAGTTGATGAAATTGTTACAGGTGCCTACTGCTAATTTGGAGGAAAGAATTAAAG
>DATAMD010000429.1:0-9630 GCA_036260755.1 Chitinophagaceae bacterium
ACCCATTGCCAGAATTTTTTCTTTGGCTTCATCAATCATATTCTTCCATCCGCATAAATAAAATTTAGCAGGATCTTTTTCTTCGGCAATTAATTTTTCGTACACACCGTGTACATAACCGGTGTACATTCCTTCAGGCACTTGTTGTTCTCTCGAAAAAACAGGGTGAAAGAAAAAATTATGTTCGTTCTTTTCGAGTTCTTTTAATTCGTTGATGTATAAACCATCGGTTAATTTTCTGCAACCGAAAATGAGATGAACATTTTTATGCGCAATTTTATTTTGATGCAGATATTGAACCATCGAGCGAAAAGGTGCAATGCCTGTGCCTGTACAAATAAGAAATAAATCTTTATCTAATTCCTCGGGCAAAATAAATTTCCCCTGCGGCCCGCGAATCTGCAATTCGGTACCCACTTTTACTTCATCAAGATCAAACAAATAAGTAGTACCGGCACCACCGGCCAATAAAACTATCACCAATTCAAAAATATTTGTTCCGTTTGGTGCAGAGGCAATGGAATAACTTCTCCATCTTTTATTTTTTTGCTCGTGGATAGGAAGATCGAGTGTAACAAATTGACCCGGATGAAAATCAAAATTTTCTACCGAAGGAACTTGTATAAAAAAACGTTTGGTTGATGCTGTTTCGTTTTTAATGTCGATCACTTTGCCCGTTAACCATTCAATCATAAAATGAAATTTTGCGAATATACTTGTTGAAACGTAAACGGAAGAAACCCGGTTTATGAATTACGAAAAAATGACCCGACGAATCGGGTCATTGATAAAATTATATAGCGATAAAAATTATTTTATAATCATCACCTGTTTCTGATACACTTTTCCGTTTTGCTGCACTTTTAAAATGTATGTACCGCTTGCCAAATTATTTGTACTGAACTGCTGACTGAATTGTCCAACGAAATTTGAATAAGAATTATTTAAACAAATCTGACCGGCAGTATTAATCAATTCAACCGAAACATCGGCTAATGTATTTGTGGTGAATCCAACATGGAAAACACCATTATTGGGATTAGGCGAAACAACTAAGCTAATCTCGGCTGAGTTTACATTTTGTACAGCTGTTACAACAACAGCAACTGTATTGGATGTTCTTGAGCAACCAAATACATCAGTTACAGTAACAGAATAATTATATGTTCCTTTTACTGTTTGTGTATTTGTATATGTAGAGTTTGTTGCACCTGTAATAGGAATGCCATTTAAGTTCCATTGCAGTTTACCTGTTGTTATATCGCTCGACAAAATATTGCCGTTGGCAGAAGCAACAGGAGTTGGAGCAGTTATTGGTACGATGGTTCCCATATCGCTTACACAATCCGAAGTTTGGATATTCAGGTTGTACAAATAATAATAAAAACCTTGGTAGAAAGTAGGGTTTGTAGATGATGTAGCACTATTTCCTGTTAGTGTAAATACATTTGAAATACCAATTGGATAAGGATTTCCGGTAATATTATTATTTCTGAATATTGTTGCAGCGGTATCAGTTATACAAATAATAGAATGGCTTCCTGATGGTAACGGAAGGTTAATATAAAATACTGCACCGGTATCTGCAGGATCGTTAATGGCTTGCGAACCCGCAATAGGCGTAGGTTTGGTGGCATACGCATCGATTGTGGCCGTTGCTAACGGAAGATAAGAGTATTGTCCTGTGGTTGTATTCACATTAGAGATATCGGCAGCAATAATTGTTACTTGTCCGGCATAACCTGTAAATAATCTCGCAGTTACAAGTGTAAGAGGCACAGATGATGTATAGTTCATATAATTTCCACCATTTGCCTGATATCCTCCTCCGTTAGGAAAATTATTTTTTGAAGTGATGCCTACATTACCATTTATGCCGGATGATAAATAATAATTTGTAAGTACTGATGTTGATGAAGTTGGAGTACTGGAAGCAATTACAGCATTTGCCGTTGATGCACTCGACCATAAATAATTTGCAGCGCTGTTTGGATTTGATACGACCAGCATTACCGTATTGCCGCAAATTTCTGCCGTGCCTGTTGGTGTGGTAGGTTTGGCTGCAATAGTTACTGCAAGCGTTGATGTATCGTTACTTTTATTTTGATCGGTTGATAAATTAGTGTAAGATTTAATTGTATAAGTTGCGCTTGCAGTGATTGCAAAAGCTGTTTGGAAAGTATAGTTAACCGTATTGCCTGCGGTTAATAAAGGATAAGTGGCTGTAAATGTTGTAACAGATGTGCCGTTTGTGATAGTTGCAACAAGCGGAACATTTGTTTGATTTACTGAACCATTATTTTTTACTGCAACAACTAAATATTGATTTCCGTTTAAACATGCACCGCTGTTGGGCGAAACAATATTTACTACTGCCACATCATTATCAGGGGATACAACTTGAAAACGATAATCCTGCGTTTCGCCGTTAGAATAATTATTGCAAGGGCCTGATGTTGCAGTTCCGTTTATACTGTCCTGCAAAACAATTCGCATGATTCCGTAATTACCTACAGTTAAACCATTGGGTGTTGTAATATTTGCAGTAAATGTTCCCCCTGTTCCGCTGATGGAACTTATGTTCGAAACATTAAATGCAACTAATTCTCCTGCATCAGCAAAACTTCCATTATTATTATAATCAATATAAACTTTCAATACTCTGTTTGCGCTGCTGCCATCACTACTGTTTACTTTTATTGAAATAGGAATAGTTTGATTAGGTTGAATGTTTGCAGTAAGGTTTGTGAAATTAGAATAGCTGCTATGACCTGCTGCATTTTTATTAGCAATATTACTGAATGCAACACTGTCAATTCTCGAACCTGTTGTATTTGTTGATGCCGAAGTGCAATAGGCAGTTCCGCCAATACCGCTCAGGATCATCGAAAATGCCTGAGAACCGCCTGATAAACTTCCTTTATTTGAAACTGTGATGGTATAAGATTTACCCGGAACAACGCTATCAATTTGTACCTGTTCAATATTATTTATTTTATCATCACCTTTAGTTGCAGCGGCAGTTGGAACAGTAGGATTTAATATCCAGGGATAATAAGTTGAACTTCCCGATGTAATCCTCAAATCAAGATCATTAATTAAAACCGGACTGGAACTTAAATAAGTATTATCAATATTGCCTCTTGGATCGGTCCAAACAATTGTTGCTTTCAATGGCCCGTTACCCGAAGCAACAACATTAAATGTAAACGGTGTGCCGCTTGTTAATGTTTGTTCAATAACAGAATCGGTTTTATTATTAAAAGATGATGTAATAACACTTGAAGCTTTTAATACATTTAATAATCCGTAGCCATAAACATAATCGGGCCCGGGCGATGGTCCTGCTTCATCTGCGGTATGAATAGCTAATGCTTTTAGAGTTGCAGAACGCATAAAAGCACCCGGATGTTTTTGATTGTAGTATTCCTGCAATAACAATAAAGAGCCCGTTGTATTTGGTGCTGCCATAGAAGTTCCGCTCAATGCTTCATAGGCTGTTGTTGATGAAGAACTTGATGATGTAACATTCACACCATCTGCCACAATATCGGGTTTTATTCTTCCATCATTTGTTGGCCCCCACGAACTAAATAATGCAATCTTGACATCATTCGCACTGCTATATCCATTAGGAAGTCCGTTTACCGCACCAACAACTAAAATGTTTTTTGCAGTTTGTCCGCCTGCTACCGAACCATAAGTTGGGTTGTTAGGAATACTGGCTGTTCGTGTAACACTGCTACTGGAAACATCATTGTATAAATATGTTTTCCCAACTGCAGGGCCTTGCCCGTTTGCATCATTGCCGTTAGAATTTCCGGCTGCAAATACCATTAAATAATTGGGTGCATTATGCGCAATGGAATCATAATCCTGAGAAGAATTTCCATACCATCCGCATAAATAAGATTTAGTTGTGCTGATGGTTGTGTCTCCATTCCAATAATAATTTGTTCCATCATAACCCCATCCGCCGGTAATTCCGTAAGAATGATTTGAAACTAAAAGCTTAGGAGCTTGTGTACTGATATTCGAAACCTCGTTGTATTGAAAAGAATATGCAATCAATTTCTGCAAGCCAAATGCCATCCCTTTCGCAACAGCATTTACACCGGTTGCAATTAAAGTTCCGGTTGTGTGTGTTGCATGATCGTTTAGTGAGAGTCTTTGATCGGCAGAATCCGGTTGCAAAACACGACCAATTAATTCAACATGATTTTTTAAAATTAAACCGCCATCCCATGTACCCATCTTTTGGGTTACGGATGAAGATGAACCCGATAAATTTAATCCCGAACTTCCTCCGGGCCACAATTGATTGGCTCTTGTTGTAGCAGCAGCAATAGTATTATTGAAAGTTGTATAATAAACCGGATTACCTAATTGATCTATATATTGCAGCGCATGCACGGTTCCATTTTTTCCAACCCTGTAAAGAGGCCAGCCTTTTTGGTTTGCTACTGCTACTGCCTTTGCATATTCGATGTTTTCCTGTATTCTGCGTTGATGTGCAAAATTTTGTAATACTTTTACATTAGTTGTTACCTGCGACATTGCAGAAAAACAAATACCATGCATCAAAAATAATAGTAGGTGCTTTTTCCTCATATAAAACGATTAAATCCTGTATTTAATTTCTAAATTTAGATACTTTAAACTTATATTCTGCGGTATGCCAAAAATTCTTTCGATAATCTTTTATTCTGCTTTAACAATTACGGCCTGTTCATCGGCAAAAAATCAAAAATCGCCGAACCAAATTCAACAGGGCATTGATGGGTATGTTTATAAAATTTCCGGAAACCTTATGCCCATGCCCGGTGTAACACCGCAAAAGCCTTCTCCATTTTCTACCATAGTTTATATTTATGAAGCAACCAATGTTAAAGATGTAGTTCGTAACGGCACTTCGGCATTTTATTTATCTGTAAATAAAAAATTAATCAGCACTGTTCAATCAGATAGTACGGGACATTTTAGCATTGAGTTGCCGGCAGGTTATTATTCTTTATTTACGAAAGTGAATAATCTTTTTTATGCCAACAATTTTGATGTAAATAATAACATTGCTTTAATAAAAGTTGAAGAAAGAAAAATAACTTCTGCAATTATTAAGGTTGATGCCGGTGCGGTTTATTAATTTTGTGAAAGACAGGAAGCAACTATATTTGCGCCGTTGTTATGAATTTAAGTGTGTTGTCAGATCTGTATAAAAATTCACCCCGCCTTTTTCAGTTGGCGGACAGGGTTTCTTTTGCCGGTCCTCAAAAAATATTTCTTAAAAATTTACGCGGCAGTAGTTCTGAGTTTGTGGTGAGCAGTATTTTTTCTCATCCAAATTGCCAACAATTAAATCATTTGATTGTGTTAAATGATGCTGAAGATGCAGCATATTTTCATAACACCATCGAAAATTTAACCGATGCACTCGATCTTTTTTATTTTCCTTCTTCATTTAAAAACAGAAAAAATTTTAAGCTGCTAAATTCATCGCATGTAATGCTGCGAACCGAAATGCTTACCAAACTTTCTGTTGGCGGAAATAAAAAAATTATTGTCACTTATCCCGAAGCATTGTTCGAAAAAGTGGTGTTGCCAAAAACTTTAAGCGGCAATATCATCAGCATAAAAACCAACGATACCATTAATTTAAACGGATTGATGGAATTGTTTGTGATGTATGGTTTTGAACGAACCGATTTTGTGTACGAGCCCGGCCAGTTTGCATTGCGCGGCGGTATTTTAGATATTTATTCTTTCGGAAATGAAAAGCCATACCGTGTTGAATTATTTGGAAATGATGTTGACAGCATCCGCATCTTCGATCCCGAAACACAACTAAGCGAAAGAAAATTATTGCAGGTAAATATTATTCCGAATGTTGAAACACAATTTGATACCGGTGATAAAGTTTCGCTTCTGGAATTTTTACCCGGGAATACAATTGTTTGGTTGAAAGATTGGGACGTGATTAAAGAAAAGATTGAAGTGCAGGAAGAAGATTTGGGATTGTTCTTAAATCGGTCGATGGTCGACAGTCAACAGTCGACTGAAGAAGGCGATGATGATACAAAAATTTTAAAAAATGTTTCTCTACAGGATTTTGTTCCGGCTGCAACTATTGAACGGCAAATTCAACAACGGCATATTGTTGAATTTGGAAGGAAACAGTTGATGGATAATGGTTCATCGCTCATGGTTCATGGTGATGAAAAGCAAACGATGAACTATGAACCATTAACTATCAACTTCTCAACAAAATCACAACCATCTTTCAATCGTCAATTCGATTTATTAATTAAAGATTTAAAAGCTCACGAAGAAAAAAAATACAGCATTTATATTTTTGCCGAACAACCGCGGCAATTAGAAAGATTAAACAGCATTTTTCACGACCTGAATACCGAAATACAATTTGTTCCGGTTGCAACAAGTATTCACGAAGGGTTTATTGATGATGATTTAAAAGTTGTTTGTTACACAGATCACCAAATATTTCAGCGTTATCATAAATACAAAGTCAAACAGGCTTACAATAAAAACAAAGCACTTACTTTAAAAACTTTACGCGATCTGCAACCCGGCGATTATGTTACACATATCGATCATGGCGTGGGTACTTACAGCGGTTTGCAAAAAATTGAAGTGAACGGAAAAGTGCAGGAAGCTGTAAGAATTATTTATAGAGACAGCGATATTTTATATGTAAATATTAATTCGCTTCATAAAATATCGAAGTACACCGGCAAAGAAGGAACAGTGCCGAAAATAAATAAGTTAGGCAGTGAAGTTTGGAGTAAGCTGAAAGAAAAAACAAAAGTTAAAGTAAAAGAAATTGCTTTCGATTTAATTAAGCTGTATGCGCAACGCAAGGCACAGCAAGGATTTCAGCATGCACCCGATAATTACATGCAAACCGAATTGGAAGCAAGTTTTATTTATGAAGACACACCCGATCAAAGTAAGGCAACAGCCGATGTAAAAAAAGATATGGAATCTCCGTCACCGATGGACAGATTAGTGTGCGGCGATGTTGGTTTTGGAAAAACAGAAATTGCCATTCGTGCTGCATTTAAAACTTGTTGCGATGGAAAGCAGGCCGCAGTGCTGGTGCCCACAACTATTTTGGCGTATCAACACTATCAAACATTTAAAGAACGGTTCAAAGATTTTCCGGTAACAGTTGATTATGTAAATCGTTTTAAATCATCCAAAGAAAAAAAAGAAACATTAAAAAAATTAGAAGAAGGAAAAATTGATATCATCATCGGCACGCATGGTTTGTTAGGCAAAGAAGTAAAGTTTAAAGAATTAGGTTTGATGGTGATTGATGAAGAACAAAAATTTGGTGTGGGCCATAAAGAAAAATTAAAAACATTAAAAACAAATGTTGATTGCTTAACACTTACTGCCACGCCCATTCCACGTACATTGCAATTTAGTTTGATGGGTGCAAGAGATCTCAGTATCATCAATACACCGCCACCAAATCGCCAACCGATTCAAACAGAAGTAAGGGTTTTTAATGATGATTTTATTCGCGATGCTGTTTATTTTGAAACAGAACGAGGCGGACAAGTTTTCTTCATTCATAATCGTGTTCACGGCTTGGCCGAAATGGCGGCACTGATACAAGGTTTATGTCCCGATTTAAGTGTTGGCTTCGCTCATGGTCAATTAGACGGCAATGAATTAGAAGAAAGGATTTTAGATTTCATCGATAAAAAATATGATGTTTTAGTTTGCACCAATATTGTTGAAAGTGGTGTTGATATTCCAAACATGAACACCATCATCGTTAATAATGCGCATCATTTTGGTTTGAGTGATTTGCATCAATTACGCGGAAGAGTTGGACGCAGTAATAAAAAAGCATTTTGTTATTTGTTAGCACCGCCAATGAGTTCGTTGCCTACTGATTCGCGTAAAAGATTACAAACATTAGAACAGTTCAGCGACCTTGGAAGCGGCTTCCAGATTGCAATGCGTGACTTAGACATTCGCGGCGCAGGCAATATGCTGGGTGGCGAACAAAGTGGCTTTATGGCCGAGATTGGTTTCGAAATGTATCAGAAAATTTTAGAAGAAGCTATTCGTGAATTAAAAAGAACAGAGTTTAAAGATTTATTTAAAGAAGAGATTTCGAAGCAGGATGATTTTGTAAGTGATTGCACCATCGATACCGATCTGGAAATTTTAATTCCTGATTTTTATGTTGAAAGTATTACCGAACGTTTATCGTTGTACACAAGATTAGACAGCTGCGAAAAAGAAGAAGATTTACAAGAATTTTATAAAGAATTGATCGATCGCTTTGGCCCTGTTCCACCGCAGGTAGAAGATTTATTTACTACCGTTCGTTGCAGATGGATGGCGGTTGAATTAGGTTTTGAAAAAATGAGTTTGAAGCTGGATGTTTTACGTTGTTATTTCATCAACAAACCCGATTCTCCTTACTTCGAATCCGAGTTATTTAAAAATGTTTTAAGTTATTTACAAACCGGTACCAACAAAGCAAAACTAAAACAAGCCGGCAAAAATTTTTTATTGGTTGTTGATCAGATAAACGGAATGGAAGCCATGCAACGCTTCCTTAAACAAATGAATGAAGCTGTAATAAAAAAGAATTAATGGTTAGAAAAATTAGAAAAATAATTTTTATTCTGCAAAATAAAAAGGCCGCCTTTCGGCAGCCTTAAAGCAAATTAAAAATAAAATATTATTCGTTATTAACGGCAGAAGGTTTTACTAAACCCAACTTTGCTTCTAAGCTTAATGTTGCATGAGGTACTGCACGTAAACGGGCTTTGTCAATCAACTTGCCGGTAACGCGGCATATACCATACGTTTTATTTTCAATACGCATGATGGCTTTTTCCAAATGATCGATGTATTGAATCTGGCGACTTGCCATCTGGCTTAATTGTTCGCGTTCCATGCTCATGCTGCCATCTTCCATAGTGATATAACGATTATCGCTTTCATCACCACCCATTTCGTCTTTGCGGGTAATTAATCCTTGCAGGTAAGCCAATTCTTTTTTAGCAGCTTCCATTTTTCTGTTAATCAAATCTCTGAAATCTGTTAATTCAGTATCACTGTATCTAACAATCGGTTCATTCGATCTTTGATTGTCGGTTCTCTTTTCTAAAGGCGTGTACTGTGGTTTATAAGCTACACTTGTTTTAACGCTGGTCTTAGGTACTTTAACTTCTTTCAATGGTTCCGGTTGTTTTTTTAATGGTTTAGCGGGCAGTGGAGTAACTACTTTTTTTACTTCCACTTTTGGTTTAGTTATTACCTTAACAGCAGGAGCAGGCGCATGTTTAACAGGCACTGCTTTTTTAGGGGCAACATGTTTAGCTACAACTTTTGCCGGTTTGGCTTTAGCAGCTTTTTTAGGGGGGGCAGCTTTCTTAGCCACTACTTTTTTAGCAGGGGCAACCTTTTTAGCCGGAGCGGTTTTTTTGGCCACTACCTTTTTACCTTGAACAACTTTTTTAGCCGGAGTTGCTTTTTTGGGGGCTGGTTTAGCCGCCTTTTTTGCTGGTTTTACAGCTTTTTTAGGGGCAGGTTTCTTTGTAGCCATACTGTTTATCCTTTTTTTGTTATGGTAACTTTTATTAA
>DATAMD010000430.1:0-5701 GCA_036260755.1 Chitinophagaceae bacterium
TCAAAAAAAATTATTTACAAAAAATTATTTCATGAATAGTTTTTATGAAAAAACAAAAGGTGATTACCTGATTAGCACCGATCCTTCGAAATTAAATGTTGAAGTTATACACAACTATTTATCACAGGAAAGCTATTGGGCAAAAGATATTCCTTTCGAAACAGTAAAAAAATCTATCGAACATTCTTTATGTTTTGGTTTATATTATTTGCAGGAGCAGGTTGGTTTTGCAAGATTAATAACCGATGAAGCAACATTTGCATATCTGGCTGATGTTTTTATTTTAAAAGAATACAGAGGAAAAGACCTGTCGAAATTTTTACTGGCAACCATTCAATCGCATCCCGAATTATTGAATTTAAGAAGATGGTTATTGGCCACAAAAGATGCGCAGGGTTTGTATGAACAGTTTGGCTGGACAATATTTACAGAAGAACTTTCGAAAAAATTTATGACACTGCACAATCCCGATGTTTATAAAAAAGCAGAGTAAGGTACAAAGCGTACAAGTGTGCAACGCAAACCTCATCTGCCTTTCAGGCATCTTCTCCTAAGGAGAAGAGAAATGGATGTGATTTGTTTTTGCCATAAAAAACAAAAGCCTGTAACAAAAAAGTTTACGAATAAATTCTGTCCAATGCTTCTTTATATTTTTCCATGATCACTTTTCTTTTTAAACTAAGTTTGGGTGTCATCTCTCCGGTTTCAACACTCCATTCGCGTGGTAATAATTCGAATTTTTTTACCTGTTCAACATGATTGAATGCAGGATTAATACTTTCTACCAACGCTTCGTACATCTGCAACACTTTTGGATTTTTAATTGCTTCTTCGTTTGTGGTGAACGGAATTTCCTTCAGTTTCATCCAAACGGCAAGATTGCTGAACGAAGGAACAATTAATGCACTCACAAATTTTTTATCGTCACCAATTAATAAAATCTGTTCCACAAGCCCGCTTTCTCTGAATTTATTTTCGATAGGTGCCGGCGCTACATATTTACCACCGCTTGTTTTAAAGAGTTCTTTTTTACGGTCGGTTATTTTTAAAAATTTATTATCAACCCACACGCCAATATCGCCGGTGTGCAACCAACCATCAATAATTGTTTCGGCAGTAAGGTCGGGGCGCTTATAATATCCTTCCATAACTGTTGAACCTTTTACAATTATTTCTCCGTCATCGGTCAATTTTACTTCAATGCCATCAATCGGCGGGCCAACGGTTCCAAATTTTGTTCCGCCTTTTCCTTTGCAGTTAATGCTTATTACGGGACTGTTTTCTGTTGGCCCGTAACCTTCATACACTTTTATTTGCGCTGCATTAAAAATGCGTAACAATTTTACGGGACAAGCAGCGCCGCCGGTTACAATATATTCTATGTTACCACCCAATGCCTCTCTCCATCTTTGAAAAATTAATTTATTTGCCAATGCAAGTTGAACGTTATACCACCAGCCGCCGCTGATCTGGTTATCATACTTTTCGCCTAATGCAACGGCCCAATAAAATAATTTTTTCTTTATTCCTTTTAAGTGCGAGCCGGCTAACATAATTCGTTCGTACACTTTTTCCAATAATCGCGGCACTGTTGTAAATCCATTCGGATTAATTTCTTTTAAATTATCGCCAATGGTTTCTAAACTTTCGGCATAATAAATTCCAACGGCACTGTATAAATAAATATAAGTGATGATCTTTTCGAAAATATGATTGAGCGGTAAAAAACTTAATGCTTTGTGTGTTGGTGCATCATCAAAAGGAAAACTCTTCCGGCTGTAATCCAAACAAGTATATAAATTAGAATGACTAAGCATTACACCTTTTGGAATACCAGTGGTACCCGATGTATAAATGATGGTAGCTAAATGCGAAACAGGAATTTGTTTTTTTATTTCTTCCACTTTTTGCAAAGAAGCTGCATCTGCCAACGATGTTACTTTACTCCAATGATCGGCGCCATCAATCTGATTGAAAGTATAAATATTTTTTAGCGAAGGAATATTTGGCTGAATTGCTTTTACTTTTTCTAACAAATCAACACTGCTTACAAAAATGTATTTTACTGCTGCATCATTAAAAATAAATTCTAATTCACCCGAATTGGTTGTTGGATAAGCCGGCACTAAAACAGCGCCAATTTGTTGAGCAGCCAAATCGGTAAAAACCCACTCAGGCCTGTTATTACTGATGATGGCAATTTTATCTGCTCCCTCAGCGGTCATGTCATTTGCGCTAACACCCAATTGCAAAAACCCGGCACTTAATTTATTTACAATTTCTTTTACTTCCTGTGTACTGTAAGTTCGCCATTTACCATTTTCTTTCGCAGCAAGCATATCCTGCTTAGGAAATTTTTCTAATTGATGTTCAATAGCATCAAATAATCTTTTGGTGGTAGCCATGTTGTTCAATCGTTAAGTTTTATTAGGTTGTCAATAGAATTTATTTCAACTGTAGTTGCGTCGCACACTTGTACTGCAACAATTCTATTCATCTTTTATAACCGTTTTACAAAATAGCCAAACATCTTCAAATAAAAAAGCCGATCCGGAATTTCAGATCGGCTTTCTATTTTTTTAAATTAATAATAATATTGCCCCGGCGGAATTTTAAAAACCCTGCTTTGCTGAAATTGTTTAAAATCGGCGGCTTGTTTGTCGTGCGACTGGATCCATACCTGATATGCCGACGGGCTAGCCGCTGCACCAAATATCCATTGGTTATACGCATCAAACAATCCTTCGCTTAGTAAATATTGCTGATGGTCGAATAAACGAAACGGGAATTTTTCATTATTCTTTTCATGAAACCAGTTCAAGACAAAACCGGTACGTATGGCTGTTAAATTTTCGGCAGTAATTCCTTCCGCTGCAATGCTTCTGCTTTTTTCGAGTGTGGCAAAAAATAATTTCACAAATGCCGAATTATTTTTATCACTGCTTAGTTTAATAAAGGTATCGGCTGTAAATAATTTTTTATATGCTTCTAACAACAATGCTTTTATATCTGCCGTTCTCGAAGTATAACTTTCAAGGTTTATAAACAGTTCGCCGTAAATAATTACACGAACAAGATTATTTGTTCGTGCATAATAATTAGCTGCATTATAATAATTACTGCTGTAACCCGGCGAAAGCTGAATTCCGTTTTCCCATTGTTCTACGGCACTGTTCATGTCTTTTGTTTGTGCCAGTAACTCGCCAAAATCGTTATGCAATACGCCGCTGTTGGGAAATTTTTTTAATCCTGTTTTGTATAATTTATTGCACTCTTTGTATTCGGCAATTGCTTTGTAGCTCATCCCTAACATCTGAAAAATTTGCTCATCCGCATCGGGCCTTTCAATGATTGATTTTGATATTTCGATCGACTTTGCATAATCCTTTTTCAAATAACTAAGGAATACCATGTCTTTCAGCATATCTAAATTATAGGGTTCTGCTTTCAACGCGCTTTCTAATGTTAGCGTTGCATTTTCGTAATCGCCCTGGCGCATAAACTCTTTTGCAGAAGCATATAATTTTTTTGCATCCTGCTCCTGGGCAATGGATGTATAAAAACTAAAAACTAAAAAACTGAAAAATAAAATTCGTTTCATGCAATTCAATTATTGTAAATCAAGTGCGTTAATAAACCATCGCGTAATTTAGGTTCGAACCATGTACTTTTTGGCGGCATAACATTACCGCTGTCGGCAATATCAAATAATTGCCCGATAGTTACAGGATATAAGCTAAACGCCACTTTCATCTCGCCGCTATTCACTCTTTTTTCCAGTTCGCCCAATCCTCTGATGCCACCAATAAAATCAATTCGTACATCGGTGCGCTGATCTTTAATATTTAAAATTGGATCTAATAAATTGTTCTGCAAAATAGTTACATCCAGCACGCCGATGGGATCGTTGGTATATGTTCCTTCCTTTGCAATTAATTCATACCAATTATTATTCAGGTACATTCCAAACTGATGCAATTGCGTTGGATGAAATGCTTTTTTACCAACCATTTTTACTTCAAATTTTTCTTTGAGCGATGATAAAAATTCTTCATCGCTTAATCCGCTCAAATCTTTTACCACGCGATTATAATCCATGATGTATAATTGATTGGATGGAAATAAAGTGGTTAAAAAATAATTGGAAGATTCGGTTGCTTTATCGCCCAAAGCTTTTCTTACTTTGGCTGCCGATGCAGCACGGTGATGGCCATCGGCAATATAAGTGCACGGAATTTCTGTTTCGAACAAGGAAGAAATTTTTTGAACAATTTCATTATCGGTAACAACCCAAACAGTGTGCTGTATTTTATCATCAGCTATAAAATCGTATGCAGGCGATTTTGTTGTTTTCCATTTTTCTATCACTGCGTCAACTTCATCGTTATTGCGGTAAGCCAGAAAAACATTTCCTGTTTGTGCGCCCGATGTTTTGATATGATTAATTCTGTCCTGCTCTTTTTCAGGGCGTGTAAACTCATGTTTTTTTATGATATTATTTTCGTAATCATCAACACTGCTTGTACAAACCAAACCTGTTTGGCTTCTGCCGTTCATGATCAACTGATAAATATAATAGCAAGGTTTACTTTCTTTAAATAATATTTCTCTTTTAAGAAATGCTTCTAAATTTTCTTTTGCTTTTTCGTAAACCGCTGTTGAATGAATATCAACACTGCTGTTTAAATCGATTTCACTTTTGGTAATATGTAAAAATGAATTGGGATTTCCTTCGGCTTCAACTTTTGCTTCAGCACTGTTTAATACATCGTAAGGCCTGCTGGCTACTTGTTTTGCAAATTGTGCCTGTGGCCGTACTGCTGTAAATGGTTTTATGATCGACATTAATTTTGGTTTGATTTAAAAATATAATTCAACTGAAATTTAATTGTGCTTTGCAGCAAAACGTTTTGCCAGATCGCAAAATGCCTGTACACTTTCTAACGGCAAAGCATTGTACATGCTGACTCTTAAGCCGCCAACGGTTCTGTAACCTTTAACGCCAACCATTCCTTCTTGTTTGCACATGTCTAAAAACGGTTCTTCGAGTTTTGGATCGGTTAAAAAGAAAACGGCATTCATATTACTGCGGTCATCTTTTGCAATATGCGAAGTAAATATTGGCAACGAATCGATAGTTGAATATAAAAGATTTGCTTTTTCAATACTTCTTCTTTCCATTTCTTTTAAACCGCCTTCTTTTTTAATCCAGCGCAATGTTAGCAAGGCAACATACACGGCAAATACGGGTGGTGTATTTAATAAAGAGTTGGCATCAATATGTTTTCTGTAATCCATGATTACAGGAATAGGACGTTTTATTTTTCCCAATAAATCTTTTTTTTACTACTAAAAGATTTACGCCGGCCGCTCCCATATTTTTTTGTGCGCCTGCATAAATAAGAGAGAATTTTTTAAAGTCCATTGGCCGGCTAAAAATATCGCTGCTCATGTCGGCAACCAACGGAACATTTGTTTCCGGGAAACTATGCCATTGTGTTCCTTCAACAGTATTGTTGGTAGTGATGTGCAAATATTTGCTGCCGGCAGGAATTGCAAAACCCTTATTAATATAAGTATGTTTTTTATCTGCCGAAGATGCCGCCACCACTGCATTTCCAAATAACGATGCTTCTTTAACTGCTTTGCTTCCCCAGATGCCGTTATCGCAGTAAGCTGCTGTTTCGCCATCATCCAGTAA
>DATAMD010000431.1:0-2322 GCA_036260755.1 Chitinophagaceae bacterium
GCTGTAGCTAAAGGAGATGGAATTGGCCCCGAAATAATGGATGCCGTTCTGCATATTTTTAAAGCCGCAAAAGTTCCATTAGAATTTGAATTTGTTGATATGGGCAAATGGGTATTCGACAAAGGTTTCAGCAATGGTATGACACCCGAAGCGCAGGAAACGATTGAGCGATTGGGTATTTTATTTAAAGGGCCAATGGAAACTCCAAAAGGCAAAGGCGTAAAAAGTGTAAATGTTACGGCACGCAAAACATGGAACACTTATGCCAACAAAAGAACTTTTCAAACATTGCATGGCGTTGATACCGTTTTCAGCAAGGCAGGAATACCGATCGACATAACCATTGTTCGCGAAAATATTGAAGATACTTACGGCGGTGTAGAACACATGCTTACTCACGATGTTGCATTAAGCCGCCGCTTTATTACACGCCCCGGAAGTTTGCAATTAATTAAGTACGCTTTTGAAATGGCGAAGAAAAAAGGCACCAAAAGAATTACCTGCGGACATAAAGCCAACATCATGAAAATTACCGACGGATTATTTCTCGAAGTATTTTATGAAGTGGCAAAAGATTATCCCGAATTAAAAGCCGATGATGTGATTGTTGATGATCTCTGCATGAAATTAGTTACCCGCCCCGATCTGTTCGATGTAGTGGTGCTTACAAATTTACAGGGCGATATTGTAAGCGACCTCTGCGCCGGACTCGTTGGTGGGCTTGGCTTTGCGCCGAGTGCAAATATCGGCGATCACATTTCCATCTTCG
The DNA here is from genome assembly GCA_036260755.1 of Chitinophagaceae bacterium. GTDB lineage: Bacteria > Bacteroidota > Bacteroidia > Chitinophagales > Chitinophagaceae > CAIQDX01. The sequence goes on from DATAMD010000431.1 coordinate 770, forward strand.
AAGCAGTGCACGGAACAGCACCCGATATTGCCGGAAAAAATATTGCCAATCCAACTTCATTATTATTAAGCGGCATTGGCATGTTGCGCCACTTGGGTTTAATGGAAACAGCCGCCATGATCGAAAACGCATTATTATTTACACTTGAAAACGGTGTGCATACCGGCGACTTTGGCGATAAAAATATTCCATCGGTTAACACAACGGTTTTTGCCAATGCCATCATTTCAAACTTTGGTAAACAACCGGCGCATAATGCAAAGCCATTATTAAAAAATCAAAATCCAACACCAACTTTATTTAAATTAACGCAAAATGAAATGATGGTTTCGTCCGAAAGAAACGATGAAATCATTTGCGGTGTAGATATGTTTATAGAAAGCAACGAACAGCCACAAGAAATTGCTGCAAAATGTTTGCGCCATGCCGGCGTTAAATTCAAATTAATAAATATCAGCAACCGTGGCACGCAGGTTTGGCCAACAGGAAGTGTTTATACAAATTTGGTAAATCAATTTAATGTTCGCTTCGAAACGCTTGATGGGCTTCCGTTAAACCAACAGGATGTTATTGGATTGTATGTAAGCTTAAGCGGCAATTTTAAAATTTGTTCGTTAGAATTATTAAATCAGTGGGGCGATAAAAAAGCATATTCACTGGCACAAGGGCAATAATTTTTTTGTTACCGGCTTTTGTTTTTTATGGCATCAACTGTTACGTCGCACACTTGTACTGCATCTTTTCATGGCAGCTTTTATTTCGTTTAAGAAAATAGTTATAAATAAATTTTAAAAAGAACCATAGATAATTTTATGAGAAAAATTTTATTATCATTCATTATTTTTTTAATCGCATTTCAATTATCAGCACAAAATAAAATTATTGTTTTTCAATCCGACTTCGGATTAAAAGATGGTGCCGTTTCTGCCATGAAAGGCGTTGCCACCGGCGTTTCTGCCGATTTAAAATTATACGATCTTACACACGAAATTCCTGCATACAATATTTGGGAAGCCGCTTATCGTCTGCAACAAACTGTTCCTTACTGGCCTGCCGGAACTGTTTTTGTTTCGGTAGTTGATCCCGGTGTTGGCACTAACAGAAAATCGGTTGTATTAAAAACAAACAGTGGCCATTTTATTGTTACACCCGATAATGGTACATTAACTTTAGTTGCAGAAAATTTAGGCATTGCAGAAATCAGAGAAATTGATGAAGCAGTTAACCGCCGAAAAAGTTCGGAAAGTTCTTACACTTTTCATGGCCGCGATGTGTATGCTTATACCGGCGCAAGATTAGCAGCAGGTGCAATTAGTTTCGAGCAGGTTGGCCCCTTGCTTCCTAAAAAAGTAGTTTCAATTCCTTACCAACATGCTGTGCTGGAAGGAAAAAAAATAAAAGGCAATATTTCTATTTTAGATATTCAGTATGGAAATATCTGGACAAATATTCCTGATTCGCTTTTCAAAAAACTTGATCCGAAATTTGGCGACATGCTTCATGTTATTATTTATCATAACAATAAAATAATTTATCAGGGCAATGCGCCTTAT
>DATAMD010000432.1:0-5231 GCA_036260755.1 Chitinophagaceae bacterium
ACAAAATGGAAAAAGTATTGGGCGGTATTGCTCAAATGGGCCGTCTTCCCGCAGCATTATTTTTAGTTGATATAGGTGTAGAACATATTGCATTGGCCGAAGCAAAACGTTTAGGCATTACAACTTTTGGTATGGTTGATACCAATTGTGATCCTAATAAAGTTGATTTTGCCATTCCTGCAAATGATGATGCAACAAAATCTATTGCTATCATTACTAATTATATTGTTGCTGCCATTTCGGAAGGTTTGGCCGAACGCCAGGCAAATAAAGAAGAAGAAGAAGCACACGAAGATGCTAACGAATTAGAAGCAAAAGCACGTCGTCTCGAAGCCGAAGCACAAGCCGAAGGTGGTCGCGGACGCAGAGGTGGCCGTGGCGCAGATGCTCCTGCAGGCGGGCCCGGCGGACAACCGAAACGCCGTGTTCCAAATAACCGCAGGCCAGCCGGTGGTGGCGGAGGCGGAAGATAATTTATAAAAAGGTCATTGGGTCAATTAGTCATTCAGTGAACTGTATGCTAATTGACCCATCTTTTATATCGCTATTAAACATCGTTGCGTCGCACTCTTATACTGCATCACTTCATTCATCATTTCATAATATAAGATGAACACGGATGCAAATATTTTTGCAACGCAATCATTCAAAAAAAATTCAATTAATATTTTTATATGAGTACAACAATAACAGCAGCCGACATAAATAAATTACGTCAGGCTACAGGTGCCGGTATGATGGATTGCCGTAAAGCATTAACAGAAACAAACGGCGACTTTGAAGCAGCCATCGATTGGTTGCGCAAACAGGGACAAAAAGTTGCTGCAAAACGCAGCGACCGCGATGCAAAAGAAGGTGTGGTTATTGCACAAACAACTGCTGATAATAAAACAGGTTTTATTGTAACCATCAGTTGCGAAACTGATTTCGTTTCTAAGAATGCCGACTTTGTTGCATTTGCTCAAAGCATTGCTGATGCTGCCGTTGCCAACAATGTAAAATCTGTTGACGAATTAAATGCTGCTTCGGTTAATGGTGCTAAAGTTGCTGATTTAATTAATGATAAATTAGCTGCTATCGGCGAAAAAATAGGTATCAGCCGTTTCGAAAGAATCGAAGCTCCTTATATCGCTTCCTACATTCACGGTGCACATCGTTTGGGTGTTTTGGTTGCATTAAACCAGGATGCAGCCGATGCAGGAAAAGATGTTGCCATGCAGATTGCTGCATTAAATCCGGTGGCTGTTGATGCGGCTTCGGTTCCTGCCGAAACAATTGAAAGAGAAAGAAATATTGTTATTGATACCATGAAAGCCGATCCAAAAATGGCAGGCAAACCAGATGAAATGTTATCTAAAATTGCGGAAGGAAAATTAAATGCTTTCTTTAAAGAACAAACTTTATTGGCACAGGCGTTTGTAAAAGACGGCAGCAAATCAGTTGCAGATTATTTAAAATCTGTAAATGCAGATTTAAAAGTTATAGAATTTAAAAGAGTTGCTTTAGGATAATTAAAGCATGATAAATAAATAAAAAAAGAGGAATGAAAAATCATTCCTCTTTTTTCGTTTTGGCAACTCATCAAAAATTAAGGTTATTTGCATTGAATTTAATTTTATTACCATGCTCCCAAAGTTTAAAAGAATCCTACTCAAATTATCAGGCGAAGCTTTATTAGGCGATCAAAAAAACGGCGATCCCTTCAATCCAAAAATTATTGAACAATATGCACAGGACATTAAACTTGTTACCGATCTTGGTGTACAAGTTGCAATAGTAATTGGCGGTGGTAATATTTATCGTGGCATGAATGAAGCCGACAGCGGCATTGAACGTGCACATGGCGATTATATGGGAATGCTGGCAACCGTAATTAATGCAATGGCCATGCAGGCTATGTTAGAAAGGATTGGCGTGTACACTCGTTTGCAAAGTGCCATTAATATGGAACAGGTTGCAGAGCCTTATATCCGCAGAAAAGCATTACGGCATTTAGAAAAAGGAAGGGTGGTTATTTTTGGTGCAGGTACCGGTAACCCTTATTTTACAACAGATACAGCCGGCTCGTTGCGTGCCATTGAAATGAAAGCCGATGTTATTTTAAAAGGAACCAGAGTGGATGGCGTGTATAATGCCGATCCCGAAAAAGATCCAACTGCACAAAGATTTCAGAAAATAAGTTTTGCCGATTGCATCAGTAAAAATTTAAAGGTGATGGACATGACTGCATTTACTTTATGCATGGAAAATAAATTGCCCATCATAGTTTTTAATATGAATACCCCCGGAAATTTATTAAAAGTTGTAGAAGGAATGGATGTGGGTACTTTTGTCAGTTAATTCACCCATTTGTGTAATTATATTTTGATGAAACAGAAGTCTCGGTAATTTCAACAACATGAAAAGGTTTATTATTATTTTTTTATCAGCTGCTCAAACATACTGTTACGCTCAAAATAACTTAACACTTGCTGATGCAGTAAATATTGCATTAAAAAACAGCCCCGGAATTAAGATCGCAAAAAATAATCTTAACATTTCAAATATCAATAACGATTATGGTATTGCCGGCGGATTGCCCTCAATAAATATAAACGGAAGCGATAATCAGCAATCTATCAGTCTTAATCAGTCATTAAGTTCAGGAACTGATATTGTAAGAAATGGTGTAGGAAGTAATACTGCAACATTAGGATTGGCGGCAACAGTTCCTGTTTATGCAGGCGGAAAAATCATTGCCGAGAAAAAAAGATTAGAACAGGTTCAGCAACTTAGCGAACAACAATTAACATCAAGAGGATTAACGATTGCATCGAATGTGATGTTGAAATATTACGATATCATCCGCCAGCAGAGTTATGCAAAAACATTACAACATTCTATCGAAGTATCGAAACAAAAATTAAAGATCGTAGAAACACAACGCGAAGTTGGTTTATCGAACAATGCCGATCTGTTTCAATCGCAATTAGACTTAAATGCACAGATACAATTATTGGAAGCACAACAATTAGTAATCGATCAGGCTAAAACCGATATGCTTACTTTGCTTACTTTAAAAACCGATTCAACAATTAATATCAACGATACTATTGTTGTTGAAAAAGGAATTAAATTAGATTCTGTTTTAAATAACCTGTTCATCAATCCCGATGTTATTGCAGCCGATAAACAAATTCGCATTAACGAATTACTCGAAACAGAAACGTATGCATTACGTTATCCCGCAGTAAATTTTAATACCGGATATAATTATAACCGCTCCCAAACTGCCGCAGGAAATGTTTTATTCAATCAAACAATTGGTCCTTATGTTGGATTAAGTTTTTCTGTTCCGGTATTTAACGGCAATATTTATAAGAAACAATATCAGGTTTCTTCCATCAATACCAATAATGCAAAATTGGTAAAAGATACTTTGGTTTTAAGTTACACATCGTTGGCAGTAAAAACTTTTCAATCCTATATTTCTAATTTACGGCAGTTAGAAACGCAGCAAAAAAATTACGATCTTTCGTTGCAGTTATTAGATTTGGTGTTACAGCGTTTTCAATTACGTCAGGCAACCATCATCGATGTAAAGCAAGCCCAGCAAACGTTCGAGAATGCAGGCTATCAATTAATCAATTTAAGTTATGCTGCAAAGGCTGCCGAAATTCAATTACGAAAGCTAACCAATAAATTAGTGTTTTAATTTTTTGTTACAAGCTGTATAACGCTGTTCAACTTTTGTTGCGTCGCACACTTCAACTGAGGAAAGCTATTAGCTGTGAGCGTTTTGCTCGAAGCTCATGACTCGCTGCTCACAGCTCCGAATGTACAAGTGTGCGACGCAACCGAAGTATAATTTTTATTCTGCTGCCAGTAACAAAAAATCTTTCCATTATTTTTTAAATAGAGATTACATTAACTTCATCCTATGCAAATTCATTCCAAACTTCCCGAAGTTGGTACAACCATTTTTACGGTGATGAGCTCGTTGGCTGTAAAACACAATGCTGTTAATTTAGGACAAGGCTTCCCCGATTTTATGATGAATGAAGAATTAATTGCATTGGTAAACGCTGCCATGAAAACTGGGTTTAATCAGTATGCACACATGAACGGCTTGACTTTGCTGCGCGAAAGATTAACAGAAAAGATTGAAAAATTATATCAAACAAAAATTAATTCCGATACACAAATTACAGTTACTCCGGGTGGTACTTATGCAATTTACACGGCACTCACAACAGTTTTGCAACCCGGCGATGAAGTAATTGTTTTTGAACCTGCTTACGACAGTTATATTCCAAACATAGAAATTAATGGTGCCAAACCCATTTTAATTTCATTACAATATCCCGATTATTCTATTCCGTGGGATGAAGTAAAAAATAAAGTGAATGAGCGAACAAGAATGATTATGATTAACACGCCGCACAACCCAACCGGTGCGGTTTTAAGCGAAAATGATATTGAAGAATTAAGAAAAATTGTTAGCGGAACTAAGATTTTAATTTTAAGCGATGAAGTTTATGAGCATTTAATTTTTGATGAAATAAAACATCAAAGTATTTTACGTTATCCCGATTTATTGCAAAGAAGTTTTGTTTGTTTTTCGTTTGGCAAAACATATCACTGCACCGGATGGAAATTAGGTTATTGCATTTCATCGCCTGAATTAATGAAAGAATACAGAAAAGTGCATCAGTTTAATTGTTTCAGTTGCGATACGCCAAAACAAATTGCATTAGCCGAATATTTAAAGAACGAAGATGCCTATTTATCGCTCGGTTCATTTATGCAAAGCAAAAGAGATTTTTTTCGGGAATTGATGAAAGCCACGCCATTTAAGCTTATCCCGTCGCACGGCAGTTATTTTGAATGTTACAGCTATGCCGGTTTTTCGGACGAAAATGATTTTGATCTGGCCGTTCGTTTAACAAAAGAAAATGCAGTAACGGCTATTCCGCTTTCATCATTCTATAAAAACAAAACCGATAATAAAGTATTGCGTTTTTGTTTTGCAAAAAAAGAAGAAACATTAGAAAAAGCGGTTGGCAGGTTAATTAGCATCAAATAACAATTTTAATATTAAAACCTCTTCTGAAATCAATGCTTCGACAAGCTCCTTTAGACCAAAATAGAAAATAGTTCTTTGACAAATTGGATAGAAAATAAAAAGACGAAAGAAATTTGTGAAAAGAAAGTGGGGTGAACTTAGACAAGCTCCAGACCTAAGGTCTATA
>DATAMD010000433.1:0-3466 GCA_036260755.1 Chitinophagaceae bacterium
GTACTGAAGAAGCTATTAGCTAATAGCCAATAGCTGATAGCTATTCTTTCGTACAAGTGTGCGACGCAACAGGCGTTTCATTGAAATACAAAAGCCGGCTACATAATCATTTACTTATCTTCCAAAACGCGAATTAATAGTTTTAACGGCAACCAGTTCATCGTGCCTGCCGCTTAACGAACGGTAATAAACAAAAATGCTGTAATCGTTTTCTGTTTCCCAGCTATTGCCATCGGTTAATGCTGCATCGGGTTTGGCATTTGCATTGTTTGCATCTTTGGTTACATAAGTATAATTGTAATAGCCTTGTTTTAATAACAATGTTTTTTCATACACATTTTTAGTTTCGTTGTATTGCATTTTTGCATCGTTACTAATATTATTGCCGGTTAATTCGCCGCTTATATAAACATCTTTGCCATCAAAAGATTGTTTGTTATTGGGAACAAATGTGAAATGAACTTTGGCATAATCGCCCTGCCACCATGGATTAATAAATTCGGTTGCGCTTATTTCGTAAAAGCCATTCAGGTCGCGCAACAGTACATACGGTTGTTGCGCACGAACCGCGTCGGGCCTGAGATACAGCCCGAAAGGTTTTGTATCCATATCTATCCGCGCAACACGTTCGCTCTGAAAACGGAAGCTGCGCAAATCGGCCCAGCGGTATTCTTTTCCGCCCGGAAATAATGCATCTTCTTCGCCGTTATATTCCAATACATTATTCCGGTTAAATGTTGGCTGCATGTTGGTGAGTGCATTATCCCAAAGGTAATTTTGCAGAACACTAACTTTTAATTGTTGCTGCAGATCGAACAGATTTAACGATGCGGCATTGATGGTGAACTGAATTTTTTGATGTGTATAATATAATTGATTATTAAAAGTCTGCATCACCTGCGCATTTATGCCAACTTTATTTTCCAACACATAAAAACGTTTGGTGAATGCCAATTTATTTTCATCGCCATCCAAAAAAACTTTTAATAAATAATTGCCGCTTTTCGAAGGCATACAATTCCTATCGGGCAACAATGCCTGGTAATGGATATATTTTGTTGTTGCAATGGAAGATGCACGATATTCGGTTAATTGCTGATTTTGGTAACCGCGTATATAATCGAAGCTGCTTAGATCGGCCGGATTCCAATCGGCATTGCATAATTCAAAACTGTAATAATAAGTTTTTGCATAAGCATCCAGATCATCAAAATGAAGTTCTAACAGATCGGAAGAATTTAAATTAATTACCGGCAAACTTTCCTGATTATTCTGAACAAATAATTTTACCGATTTGATATTCTGCATATAAACAACATCGGGCAAATGCTGTGCTGATGCAGCTTTTGAAAAAACAAGCAAAAAGAAAATTATTCTTTTCATACTACAATTATAAGAAGAATAGGAATACGGTTGGCAGACGACTGATAACCGATTACAGTTGACTGGCAGTGGTACATTCAACAATTGCTTTTGTTCTATTGCCTGCATGCTTGTAGATTTGACAATCTTAAAAAATATTTTCATTTTGAATTTTGCTTTTGATATAGCCAAACGCATCGCATTTAACAAACAAAAATCTTTCTCCCGATTTATTATTCGTTTGTCGACTGCCGCCACTGCCGTAAGTGTGATGGCCATGATCGTTACTTTATCTTTTGTGAACGGATTTCAAAAAACAATTTCACAAAAAGTGTTTAGTTTCTGGGGGCATATCCGTGTGCAGCATTTCGAAGAAGGCAAAGCATTGGTTGCCGAAGAATCGCCGATTGCAAAAAACGATACCGTAGAATTCATCATTAAAAATCAGCCCGGTGTTCAACGCCTCAATGTGTTTGCAACCAAAAGTGCCGTGCTCGAAAAACAAAAAGAAATTGAAGGAGTTTTATTTAAAGGAATTGATGAAAGCTACAACAGCACTCAATTACAGCAATTTATTAAACAAGGCCGATGGTTAAATTTTAGTGATAGTTTATACAGCAAAGAAATTTTAGTGTCGGCTCCCATCGCCAACCAACTGCGTTTAAAAGTAAACGACACACTTAATATTTATTTTATTTCTTCGAACGGAAACAACAGCCGCCGCAAATTATTGGTTGCCGGAATTTATAAAACCGGAATTGAAGATTATGATAATTTATTTGCCATTGGCGATATCCGTTTAATCAGGCGTATCAACAACTGGCAGGCAAACGAGATTGGCGGCTATGAAGTTTTTTTGAACGATTATAAAAAAATGGACAGCATCAACAATCAGCTTAGCAATCAATTGCCAACTGTTTGGGCCGGAAAAACAATCAGGCAGGTGTATCCCAATATTTTTGATTGGCTCAACATCCAGGATGTAAACCGGAATGTAATTTTTGCCGTGATGGCAATTGTTGCGGTTATTAATTTAATTACCTGTTTATTAATTTTGGTTTTGGAACGTACTAGAATGATCGGCGTGTTTAAAGCAGTTGGTGCAACAAACAATACCATTCAAAAAATATTTTTATACCACGCATCACTCATTGCTGTTACCGGTATTGCCATTGGTTTTGCGGCCGGTATAGGTTTATGTTTACTGCAACAATATTTTGGTTTTATAAAGTTAGACGAAGCAAATTATTATGTTGCCGTTGCGCCCATACAAATTATTTGGTGGCAAATAATTTTAGTGTGCATCATTACCGCAGTGGTATGTTTTATATCACTCATCATCCCAACATTACTGGTTCGAAATATTAAACCGGTAAAAGCAATCGAGTTCAGATAATTTTTTTTTGATAAGCTTTTTGTTTTTCATGGCATCGCCGGTTGTGTCACTCACTTGTACATTCGGAACATTGTTGAATTTTTTTTTCTAAACCACCAAGGCACAAAGGCACAAAGAAACACGAAGCAAGAAATTAATTTCAATTGCCTTTATATTTGTAAAAATTGCAAGCCGGTATAACATTTAAAACCAAAAAAAATAAAATGCTAATTATAAAATCAGTTGCAATTTTTGTACTTGCCGGTCTTTGTGAAATCGGCGGAGGTTATCTTGTATGGCTTTGGCTTAAAGAAGGAAAGCCTTTATGGATAGGCATTTTGGGCGGTTTTATACTTGCTCTTTATGGTGCAGTGGCAACTTTACAAACTTCAAACTTTGCAAAAGTATATGCAACTTATGGCGGATTTTTTATTGTCCTGTCGCTTTTATGGGCTTATAAATTCGATAAATATGCACCAACCAAGTACGATATAATTGGTGCATTGATTGCCTTATTTGGTGTTTGCATTATTTATTATTCTCCAAGGCATTAAGATAATTTAATCAATGTTCAGACCAAGTGCGATAAAATAATTCCCATTGCCACCGCCGCATTTAAAGATTCGGCACCACCCTTTTTTGGAATGGTAATCGGGTTGGTTATAAACTGTAAAATTTCATTTCTTATTCCTTTCCCTTCATTGCCAATTACCAATAAACCTTCTTTTG
>DATAMD010000435.1:0-2387 GCA_036260755.1 Chitinophagaceae bacterium
TAAATCATCAAAACGGAAGTTTTGAGCTGATAAAAAAAACAATCAGATTACCAAAACAAAATGTATTTGTTGTTGGTATGCTGCCTGTAAAATGGGATTATTTTATTGAGAATAAATACCTCATATCCGATTTCGACGGCTTCCCTGATTTAGACGATCATTATGAGGTAAGTACCGACAGTACTGCATTTCAGATACGTACTATAAACGGTAAAGACCTTTTTAAAATTAAACTGAAAGAAAAAAAATATAATGCCGGCTACGATATCGGAACGATCTTTTTAAGAACATTGGCTGTTATTTTTTTATTCTTTTTTATTAATGCCATCGCAATAGATGCAGCAACCGAAAAAAAATTCAAGCAGGTTTTTGCACTTTTGGTTTTTGTTGCAGTGGTTATAAGGTTTGTTACATATATAATTCCTGTTCCTTTCGATTTCGGCAGGATACCATTGTTCGACCCGGGCATTTATGCTTCTAATTTTTTGCACCCTTCGTTGGGCGATTTATTAATTAATGCTTTGTTGGCATTATGGTTGGTGAGTTTTTATAAGTTTAATTATAAAACAAAAATTGCAGAAACGGTTTCACGAAAACAAGAAATATTTTCGTACCTCAACATTGTTATTCTTTCTATTATTTGCTTTGTGTTTGTTGCTATCATCCGTAGTTTGGTACTGGATTCTAAAATTTCTTTCGATGTAACAAATATTTTAAGCCTCAATATTTACAGCATCCTAAGCTTTGCCATACTCGGATTATTAGTCCTGATATTTTATAACCTTTCACATATTTTGTTGCAACCTGCAGTTGATATTAAAATAACACTGCCTCAACAATTATTGACAGTTGCCGTAACCGGACTTATTTTCCTGAGCTTCAATATTGGCAAGCCTTCTACCATGCCCAACATGCTTGTGCTTTGCTGGCTGATGCTCCATATCAGCATTGTGTATTTCAGAAAAAAAGATATTTTTATTCCGCTGCTTCAGTCAACCTTTTTTATTTTTTGGGTGATGTTTTTTTCCATTTCGGTTACCATATTTGTGATGTATGAAAATAAAACTGCCGAGCTCGAACAAAGAAAAAGAATTGCAGAACGGTTGGCTTTGCAAACCGATCCGTCGGGCGAAAGTTTATTAAATATTGCAGCCAGCAATTTTGCCGATAAATTTTTAGTAAATAATTTTTCACGCTTCGAAACAGAATATTCCAACAAGTTTATTAAAGACAGTTTAATCGATCAGAATTTTTCGGGCTATCTTAATAAATACGATACCAGGATTTATACATACGACGAATTGTTTAACCCGTTATTTAATGATGATTCCACAAATTATTCAACCATTAAAACTTTAATTCTCACACAGGGCAAAGCCACAAGCATACACGGTTTATACAGTTACGATAATGTTGGCGGTTCGTCGGGGTATATCTATCAAAAAGAAATTAAGAGAGATACGTTGCTTGGTTATTTATTTGTTGTGGTTAAACCCAAGAAATATGTAAGTGAAGCATTGTTTCCCGAACTGTTTAAACAAACACGAGATGTGTCGATCGATCTGAATACCGATTATGTATATGCTGTGTACAGCAACGGAAAAATAATCAATAAATTTAATGAATACGATTTTCCTGCTCAATTAAATAATGATAATGTTTCACATGCGCAGTTCGAACAAAAAGTTAATGGCGCATTTACCGAGTTGTGGTACACCGCCGGTAACGGAAAAAAAGTATTGATTGCCAAACGCAACGATTTTAATCTGGAATCTGTTGCATTGTTTGCTTATTTGTTTTGCATTTTTCTGACGCTGATCTTATCATTCAGAGTAATCAATTATTTTCTGCAAACAAGGTTCAAATGGCCTGCTATCAGGCAATTGCTGCAATTAAATATCCGTTCGCAGATTCATGCAATTATTATTTTCATCAGTTTATTTTCTTTTCTGTTAATTGGTGCAGCCACCATTTCCTTCTTTATTATCAGGTTCAATAAAAGTAATCAGGAAAGGTTATTGAAATCGTTGCAGTTAATGACTTCGGAAGTTGAAAATAAATTCCGTTTGCAAACAACAACACAAAAAGCGCTTACGGTAAATGCCATTGGTTTAAATAATGATATTGAAAATGCCATTGCCGAAATTTCTGAAACACATAGTGTTGATGTTAATTTCTTCGACATGGATGGAACGCTTAAATTTTCTACACAGCCATATATTTACAACAAACATTTATTAAGCAATAAAATAGATCCGGTTGCATATACCGAATTATATAAAAATAAAAAAACAAGGTTTGTGCAGGAAGAAAAAATCGGCAAGCTTTCATTTATCAGTTTATATGCACCGGTTCGTAATGACGAAGGGAAAACCTATGCCTATCTT
>DATAMD010000437.1:0-12465 GCA_036260755.1 Chitinophagaceae bacterium
CATACATACAATCAACTTTTTTTGATAAAACCGATGGTGATGCCATAGTGTTACGGGAATTTGGAAATAATAAATTCATGACCAAATTAGATAACCATGCATGGGAAAAACAAAATAAAAAATTTGAAGGATTAATTATTAATACATCAACTGATACTAAGATCATTCTTGGTTATGAATGCAAAAAAGCTACGCTTCAATTAAAAGACGGAAGTATATATAATTTATATTTCGCAACAGCTATTACCCCTTCGGTTAAAGAATACGAATACGAATTTAAAAATGTACCGGGTCTGGTTTTAGAATATGATGTAACAGATAAGAGTGGCAAAAAAATACATTTCAATGCAACTAAAATAAATTTAAGTCCTGTATCATCGTCGAAGTTCGATATTCAGTTAAGTCAGTACAGAATGATGGATTAGAAAATTAATGCAGCGGGATACGTATCTTATCCTTATATAATTTAACCCTGAACTTGTATGGAAAAACAAAAGTTGTGTTACCTCTCTCATACTGCATCATAGAGCTCATTTCCAACCCACTACCCTTGTTTTTCAGGGAAACTGAATGAGAGCCGTTGAATTGTAACTCAGATTTTAATTCCGATATAGAAATACTTTTATGAGGATATGAACTTAAATTTTTGAGCGAATATTTATTTGCTTTTGTTCTTTCATCGGTAATTCCTGTAAAAGAAAAAGAGGCAATAGCCACCTGAACGGCCATTATTAATAAGGCAGCGAAAACAATCTTTTGTATGTGACGATTTCGTAACATTTTCACAAAACTAAGTTTTTCTTCCATATTTAACAATTTATATTATCTATGATACGGCCGAGGGGTAAAATAGTTGCCTGAAAACATAAATTCTTTTAAAATTTCCTTATTTTAGATTAACTAATCCAAGAATGAGAAATAATCCATACCGCGAAGACCGCGAAGAATTGAAAGAGTTACTTCAGCAATACCAAAATATCAAACTTGGCCGCAGTCATTCTTTTCTGGAAGAGGATGCCTTTGAGCGGATCATTGATTATTTTGATGAGAAAGATGATATTACCGAGGCATTACTAGCTGCCGAAACCGGATTGGAACAATTCCCTTTTTCTTCTCAACTGATGATAAAAAAAGCCGATATGCTTTTAGCCAGCCGTAAATATCATCAGGCATTGGAGGTTTTGGAAACAGCCGAACTCTACGACAGTACCGATGTTAATTTGTTTATTTTAAAAACAGATATTTACCTCGCACTCGATCAACAATCAAAGGCAGTTGAATTATTGGAAGATGCTTTAAAAATGTTTGAAGGCGAAGAACGGTTGGATCTTTTATTCGAGCTTGCCGATGTGTACGACGATTACGAAGAATTTGATAAAGTATTTGATTGCCTGCAGTTGATTTTAGAAGATGATCCAAATAACGAAGAAGCTTTATATAAAATTTGTTTTTGGACCGATTTTACCGGCCGCAATGAGGAAAGCATAAAATTGCATCAAAAAATTATTGATGATTTTCCGTATAACGAAATTGCATGGTTTAATCTGGCTGCAGCTTATCAGGGATTAAAATTGTACGAAAAATCAATCGATGCTTATAAATATGCGGTGGCGATCGATGAAAAATTCGATTATGCTTACCGCAATATGGGCGATGCTTATTTACGTTTGCGCAAATACAAAGATGCCATTGAAGTATTGGAACGGGTGTTGGAATTATCAAGGCCCGAAGATGTGATTTATGAAGCTATCGGTCATTGTTATCATCGTTTGGGGAATTATGCGCAGGCAAGATTTCATTATAAAAAAGCGGTGCACTTAAATGCCGAAGACAGTAAGCTGTATTATAAAATTGCTACCACATACATGCAGGAAGAGCAATGGCAAAATGCAATCAAACAATTAGAAAATGCCATGCGCATCCAACGCACGGTTCCCGAATATAATTTGGCAATGGGCGAATGCAAAATGAATTTAAATCAGTTTAAAGATGCAATCATTTATTTCGGGAATGTGGTGCGAAGCAAACCACGCAATGCTGCCGGTTGGGATGCGCTGATACGTTGCTTATTAAAAGCCGAATATTACGAAGAAGCAGGCGAGCAGTGTGTTTCGGCCATGAAAGCAACCGATGGAAAAACAATTTTTATTTTTTATTTTAGCGCTTCATTATTTCTTGCTGGAAAAAATAAAGAAGGATTATTGCAATTAGAAACTGCTATGGCCAAAGCTCCTAAACTTCTGAAGAAGTTTGTTGAATTAAATCCGGCGATTCTTCAAAATAATCAGGTGATCGATATTATTGCCCAGTATAAAAAAGGCAAAAAAATCTAATGCCAATTTTAGTATTTCATTTTATATGTTGCATAACTTCATTGCCTTTAATTACATTACTTTTGCCACGCCTTAAAACACTCCAGATGAATTTTAATCTTACACAAATTCCGGAACGTACTCAGAAACCAAGAACACACGGACTTACCATGGTAATGGATAAAGGCCTTAGCATAAATGAAGTGCGCAACTTTTTAGATATTGCCGGCCCGCATGCTGATATTGTAAAGTTAGGTTTCGGAACTTCTTTTGTTACGCCTAACCTGAAAGAAAAAATTAAAATATATCAGGATTACGGAATGCCGATTTATTTTGGCGGAACATTATTCGAAGCTTTTTTAATCCGCAATCAATTCAACGATTATATTAATGTTTGCAAAGAGTTTGGCGTTACTTATATGGAAGTGAGCGATGGCTCTATCGAAATTCCTCATGCAGAAAAATGCGGTTACATCGAAAAATTAACCAAGATAGGAACCGTGTTAAGCGAAGTGGGAAGCAAAGATGCAGCGCATATCATTCCGCCATATAAATGGATTGAATTAATGAAAGCAGAATTGGAAGCCGGTTCTTCCTATGTTATTGCCGAAGCCCGTGAAGCAGGTAATGTGGGCATTTACCGCGGCACCGGCGAAGTACGCGAAGGGTTGGTGCAGGAAATCTTAACTCAGATTCCGCAACAAAAAATTATTTGGGAAGCCCCCCAAAAAGCACAGCAATTATATTTTTTAGAATTGATTGATTGTAATGTTAACCTTGGAAATATCGCACCCAACGAAGTGCTTCCGTTAGAATCGATGCGCATTGGTTTACGCGGCGATACTTTTCATTTATATTTGAATAAATAATTTTTTGCCGATGCAATTATATGGATTGATTGGTTACCCGCTTTCACATTCCTTCTCAAAAAAATATTTTGATGAGAAGTTTATGCATGATGGGATAACCAATGCTTCCTTTAAAAATTATTCTATCGAAAATATTTCTTTGTTGCACGAAATACTGGTGCAACGCGACCTTCGCGGATTGGCAGTTACCATTCCGTATAAAAAAGCGGTCATCGATTTTTTATACAACAGCACCGATGAAGTAAAACAAATGGGCGCCTGTAACTGCATTAAAATAAAAGACGGAAAATTACTGGGGTATAATACCGATGTAATTGGTTTCGAAAAATCTTTTATTAAAAAATTAAAACCGCATCACACAAAAGCTTTGATATTGGGAACCGGTGGCGCTGCTGCTGCCGTTGAATTTGTATTGCAAAAATTAAATATAGAATACGAATTTGTTTCGCGCAGAAAAGCAGGTACCCAATTGTTATATTCCGAACTCAACGAAAATATTTTAAATAAATATTCCGTCATCATCAATGCCACGCCCATCGGCACTTTCCCCGATATTGATGAAGCTCCGGCTATTCCTTATCAGTTCATCAATCCGCAACATTATTTATTCGATCTGGTGTACAATCCGGCCGAAACAAAATTTCTTCAGTTTGCCAAACAAAAAGGTGCAACCATTCAAAACGGTTACGAAATGTTAGAATTGCAGGCCGAAGAAAACTGGAAAATATGGAATGAATAAATGGTGATTTTTTTATGTTACCGGCTTTCGGTACATGTGGCATCGTTCCTTGCGTCGCACTCTTCAACATTCTGTTTTTATGGCAGCAATTAAAATTGTAATAAAAATTTTTTAATCAGATAAATAAAAAATCATTCATGCAGTTTATTTGCTCTCATTTTATTAAGTTGTATTTTGTATCACTGTTTATGATTGGGATTTTGTTGTATGATGAAACTCATAAAAAATATTTTGTGTACCATGTACCTTCAATCTCTCAATTAAATTTTTTTATCAGCTCATGTAAGTTATGCGGTACAAGTGAGTGACACAAGGAACGATGAGTAATAATTCATTTGTTCGTAAAAAAATAATTATGGAAAATAAAGATTTACGAAAACAACAGGCATTGGAATATCATGCCAAAGGACGCCCCGGGAAAATAGAAGTAGTAACCACCAAAGAAGCCAAAACGCAACGCGATTTAACGTTGGCATACAGCCCGGGTGTTGCAGTCCCCTGTTTGGAAATTGCTGCCAACATCGAAGATGTTTATAAATATACTGCCAAAGGAAATTTAGTTGCCGTTATCAGCAATGGCACGGCAGTATTGGGTTTGGGCGATATTGGCCCCGAAGCGGGCAAGCCCGTTATGGAAGGTAAAGCAGTATTGTTTAAAATTTTTGCCGACATCGATGTGTTTGATATTGAGATAAACGAAAAGGATCCCGAAAAATTTGTTCAGATAGTTAAAGCATTAGAACCAACTTTTGGCGGTGTTAATTTGGAAGATATAAAAGCACCTGAATGTTTTTATATAGAAACACATTTAAAAGAACAAATGAAAATTCCGGTGATGCATGATGACCAACACGGAACGGCCATCATCAGCGGTGCTGCATTATTAAATGCATTGGAAATTCAGGGAAAGAAAATAGAGAATGCAAAATTTGTAGTGAATGGTGCAGGTGCTGCATCTATTTCTTGTTGCAGATTATACATTGCATTGGGAGCTAAAAAAGAAAATTTTTTAATGTTCGACAGCAAAGGATTAATTCACACAGGTCGTGCCGGTATTGATGGAATGAAAGCTGAATTTGCCACAACAAAACCCGATTGCAGTTTTGAATCGGCATTTAAAGATGCAGATGTTTTTATTGGATTAAGTAAAGGCAATGTTGTTTCGAAAGAGATGATAAAAGCAATGGCAAAAAAACCAATCGTGTTTGCATTGGCTAATCCTGATCCCGAAATTTCGTACGATGATGCAACAAGTGTAAGAAAAGATTTAATTATGGCAACCGGCCGTGTTGATTACCCTAATCAGGTAAACAATGTTTTAGGCTTCCCGTATATTTTCCGCGGCGCATTGGATGTTCGTGCCACAAAAATAAATGAAGCCATGAAACTCGCTGCTGTAAAGGCTTTAGCAGAATTAGCAAGAAAGCCTGTACCGGATTTGGTGAGCATGGCCTATAATCAGGCAAACTTAAATTTTGGCTCCGATTATATTATTCCAAAACCTGTTGATCCAAGATTATTATCAACTGTAGCACCGGCTGTTGCAAAAGCTGCTATTGAAAGTGGTGTAGCACAAAAAATAATTGAGAATTGGGATGAGTATGCAATTGAATTAAATAAACGTTTGGGATTAGATAATCAATTAATGCGTGCTATCGGTAATAAAGCAAGGCACGATCCGAAACGTTTGGTATTTGCTGAAGCAGATAATCAAAAAATATTAAAAGCTGCAAGTATTGCTTATGATGATGGAATTGCTTATCCTATTTTATTAGGCACTGAAGATAAGATTCGAAAAATTGCAGCCGATAATAATATTGATTTGAGTGATATTCCAATCATCGATCCGCGCAGCGATGAAATGGAATCGAAACGCGAAGAATACGGCGAATTATTTTTTAAGAAACGCCAGCGCAAAGGATACAATCAATACGAAAGCATGAAGATCATGAAAGATCGAAATCATTTTGGTTGTATGATGGTTGAAACAGGAGATGCCGATGCAATGATCTCGGGATTGACAAGAAATTATGCTGATGCAATCCGCCCGGCTTTGCAAATTATCGGCACCGAAGAGGGTGTTACAAAAATTGCCGGCATGTATTTATTGCTCACAAAAAAAGGGCCTTTATTCTTGGCCGATACAACGGTTAATTTTAATCCAACCGCCGAAGAACTGGCCGATATCACCATGCTTGTTGCAAAAGAAGTACGCAATTTTAATCTCACACCTAAAATTGCAATGCTTAGTTACAGCAATTTCGGCAGCAGCGATTCGTACGAAGCAAGATTGGTTTATGATGCAACAAAATTGGTGAAGCAGAGAGATCCGTCGTTAGTGGTTGATGGCGAAATTCAGGCCAGCCTTGCATTCAACAACGAAATATTAAAAGATAATTATCCTTTCAGCGAATTGGTAGATCAGCAGGTGAATGTATTGATCTTTCCAAATTTAACAGCCGGTAACGTGGCTTATAATTTATTAAAAGAAATTGGAGGAGCCGATGCCATTGGCCCTATTTTATTAGGATTAAAAAAACCGGTGCATGTGTTGCAATTAGGCAGCAGTGAAAGAAGCATTGTTAACATGGCTTTGATTGCTGTTGTAGATGCGCAAATGAAAAATAAAACAAACACGCAGGAAGCAGTTCAAAAAACTAATTGGTGGCAAAGAATGAGAAAGAAAAGAAAATAGTTTTCCTTCTTTAGTTTTTTTACTTTTAGTTTTTAAATCTTTTAGTAAATGAGTTTTTTCACGCACTTCGGTACATTTTTGATGATGATAAAAGGAATGTTCACCCGGCCCGAGAATCATAAAATGTATTGGAAAGAACTCATGCATCAGTGTGTAGAAATTGGTATTGGTGCATTGCCTATTGTTGTAATCATTTCATTATTTCTTGGTGCGGTAACAACTGTGCAAACGGCGTATCAATTGGTAAGTCCGTTGGTGCCTGCATCAACCATCGCACAAATTGTCAGGGACAGTATGATATTGGAATTGTCGCCAACAGTGTTAAGTATTGTATTAGCGGGTGTGGTGGGAAGTAAGATTGCAAGCGAATTAGGCAACATGCGCATCAGCGAACAAATTGATGCGTTGGAGATTATGGGCATTAACAGCAAAAGTTATCTTGTAATGCCTAAAATATTGGCATCATTAATTGTTGTACCTTGTTTAATCGTGATTTCTGCGGTGTTGGGTATTTGGGGCGGACGAATGGCCGGAAGCCTTACCGGCATTATCGCTCCCGATATTTTTGATATCGGGTTGCGTAAAAACCTCAACACCTACAACATGGTATTTGCCATGTACAAAGCTTATACGTTTGCATTTATTTTAAGCAGCATACCGGCCTATTTTGGTTATTATGTAAAAGGTGGTGCATTAGAAATCGGCAGGGCAAGTACAACTGCCGTTGTGGTAAGTTGTATTTTAATTTTATTTGCCGATTACGCATTGGCTGCATTCTTTTTACCAACGTAATAAACTTTTCGAAGAATTAGAAGTTTCCATTATTTAAAAATCAAGACAACATTTTTATTTTAAATAGACTTTTTATGAAATCATTTTTTTTAATTGTTTGTTTATTTTCTGTTGTTGCATCGAACGCAAATTTTTCCGATTCTGCAAAATTGTATAATCCTTATGCCAATGCGAAACAAGATATTAAAGCTGCAGTTGCAAAAGCTAAACTGCAAGGCAAACATGTATTGATACAGGCAGGCGGTAATTGGTGCAGTTGGTGTTTAAGGTTTAATAAGTTGATTACTGAAGATTATGAGTTGGATTCTGCTGTTAAAGCAAATTATATTGTGTACCATTTGAATTATAGCCCGGAAAATAAAAACAAAGAAGTGTTCGAACAATATGGTTTTGCAGAAAGGTTTGGATTTCCTGTTTTTATAATTTTGGATGGAGACGGGAAAAGAATTCATACACAAAACTCTGTATATTTAGAAGAAGGAAAAGGATATAATAAAACGAAGATTTTAAATTTTCTGAACGATTGGACACCGGCAGCGCTTAATCCAAAAAATTATCAAAACTTCTAATGAATACACAGTTCCCTGCTTTTAAAAAATTTATAACTAACCCGGTAAAATATAAAATTTTCCTGCTCAGTAAATTGCCGATGGGTTTTATCAGCGGCTTAAAAATTATTGAGTTAAACGATGCGAAATCCGCTGTGGCCGTACGTTTCAAGTGGTTGAACCAAAATCCGTTTCGTTCAATTTATTTTGCGGTGTTAAGTATGGCAGCAGAACTAAGTACCGGAATTTTAGCCGTTGGGCAAGTGTATAAACGCAATCCAACAGTTAGTATGCTGGTTATAAAAATGGAAGCTGATTTTTATAAAAAAGCAGTTGGCAAAATAATTTTTACAACTCACGACGGGCATAAAATTGCAGAAGCTGTAGAACAAGCTGTTGCTACCGGCGAAGGTGTAACGGTACAATGTTCTTCGGTTGGGTTAAATGAAGCAAATGAAGAGGTTGCAAAATTTATTTTTACATGGAGTTTTAAATCGAAGAGTTCTAAATGATAAATTGTAAGTTATAAGTTTGATTTGTTGAATAAAGAATAAAGCGTACAAGTGTGCGACGCAACTACAGTTAAATAGAGTTATATAAGCTTGTAAAAAAATAATTATGAAAATTGCTTTTCACGGTGCCGCAAGAACAGTTACTGGTTCTAAACATTTGATTACTTTAAAAAGCGGCACAAAAATTTTATTGGATTGCGGATTGTTTCAGGGAATGGGAAAAGATACCGATACATTAAATGCAAACTTTGGTTTTGATGCAGCATCTGTTGATTATATGATTTTATCTCATGCACATATCGATCATTCAGGATTACTTCCCAGACTGGTGAAAGAAGGATTTAAAGGAAAAATATTTTGCACGCCTGCTACAAAAGACCTGACCGAAATTTTATTAGAAGATTCTGCACAAATTCAGAGAGATGATACAAAATTTATTAATAAACGAAGAGCCAAACAAGGCTTGCCGCCATACGAACCTTTGTATGATTTGGATGATGCCGAAAATGTTTTTCCGTTAATGCAAACAACCGGATATTATAAATGGATTTCGGTTTGCAGCGAGGCCGATGTGATGTTTACCGATGCAGGCCATATCATCGGCAGCGCCGCTGTACACCTGCGTTTGAAAGAAAATAACAAGATCATTCGTTTAACTTTCAGTGGCGATGTTGGAAGATACGGCGATGTTATTTTATGTTCGCCCGATGTGTTTCCGCAGGCAGATTATATTGTTATCGAAAGCACTTACGGTGATAAGACCCATGAGTTATTTTCCGATACTTCACATGTGCTTCATAATTGGATCATAAAAACATGTCTTGAAAAAAAAGGCAAATTAATTATCCCGTCTTTCAGTGTGGGAAGAACACAGGAATTGCTGTATTTTTTAAATGAGATGTTTAATACAAAACAGTTGCCTCATATTCCTGTATTTGTTGATAGTCCGTTGAGTATGGAAGCAACACAGGTGGTAAAAAGCCATCCTGAAAATTTCAACAGTAAAATAAAAAAATTATTATTGACTGATAGCGATCCGTTTGATTTTCCGGGATTAAAATTTATTAAAACGGTTGATGAAAGCAAGGCGTTGAACGATCTGCACCAACCCTGCATTATTATTTCTGCAAGCGGTATGGCCGATGCCGGCCGCATCAAACATCATATCGCCAACAATATTGATGATAAAAGAAACACAATTTTATTAGTTGGTTTTTGCGAACCGCATTCATTGGGTGGTAAGTTAATGAACGGAGCAAAAGAAGTAAAAATTTATGGCGAATATTATAAAGTAACTGCTGAAATAGGAACCATGCGCAGCATGAGCGCTCACGGCGATTACAACGACCTGTGCCAGTTTTTGGCCTGCCAGAATCCGGCATTGGTAAAAACTTTATTTGTTGTTCATGGCGAAGAAGAAGTTCAGTTAGAATTTCAAAGAAGGTTAGAAAAGAAAAATTTTAAAGATGTAATAGTGCCGAAAATGCATGAAGAGTTTAACTTAGATTAAAATTGAGTAAACGAATTAAAAATATAAATAACCAAATTAGTAAATTCGTGTAATTCGATTTAATTCGTCTAATAAAAAATAAAAATGCTTATACAACCCGAACATATTTTTCAGATATTGGTTGCATTTTTTGTTGGTGGATTATTGGGTTTGGAACGCGAATACCACAGCAAACCTGCGGGTTTCAGAACCATGATATTAATTTGTATTGGTTCCTGTTTATTTACAATCCTTTCAACAACGTTTGCAACTAATCCCGACAGAATTGCATCTAATATTGTAACAGGCATTGGCTTCATCGGAGCCGGTGTTGTATTTAAAGAAGGTATTACTGTTCGTGGCATTACATCGGCAGCAACTATCTGGATTGCTGCATCAATTGGCATGTGCATCGGATTAAAATTATATATACTTGCCGTGTTTGTTGCAGTGCTGGTGCTGATTGTATTAATTATTTTGTCGAAACTGGAAGAAACTTTCGATAACCTTCATCAGGTAAAACAATATAAAATTCGTTTTAAAGCCGATGAATATTCTTTAGAAGAATTAGAAATCGAATTTAAAAAAACAGATATACATTTTGTTCGTTATAAAATAAGCAAACAGCACGATGAAGTTATTGTTGATTATAAAATTGAAGCCGCTCAGTCAAAACGCGAAAAAATAAATTTCTATCTTATCAATAATAAAAATATTATTGGATTTGATATTTAATTTTTTGTAGCCGGCTTCTGTTTTTCATGGCATCAACTGTTGCGTCGCACACTTGTAGTGCAAATCGCTTTTTACCAATAAACTATTAAACTAATAAACCAATAAACAATTAACTAAATCGCTTTACTGAATTGAGGTTTTTCATTCTTTACTTCATTGCGTAGCAAATGCAGATCGAATGCTTTACAAATATTGCGGATAAAATTCAATCCTAATTTTGTTACTGTTAAACCTGCATCATCATAATCAACAAATCCGTCTTCTTCTAATTTTTCTAACTCAGGAAAACTGTATTGATGAATTAATTCTGAATGCTCGGGCAAAAATTTTGTCTTACCAAGGCAACTGATATTTAAAATATATTTTCTGAAAGCAACATCTTCATCATTTAAAAAATAACCTTTAACAATCGATAATTCTCCGCTGTTTATTGCTGCATAATAATCGTGAATGGTTTTATTATTCTGCGCAAATGCAATGCCTGCATCACTTATACTCGATACGCCCAGCCCTAATAAAATGCCCGTGTGCTGTGTGGTGTAGCCCATAAAATTACGGTGCAGCCAACCTTCTTCCCTTGCTTTAAACAAATCGTCGTGCGGCAAAGCAAAGTGATCCATGCCAATATCGCAGTAACCATTTTCGGTAAATAATGTTTTACCGAGCTGATATAATTTCATTTTTGTTTCGGTACTTGGTAAATCATTTTCATCAAATAAACGTTGCCCGCGGCTGGTCCACGGCACATGCGCATAACTGTAAAATGCAACACGGTCGGGTTGTAAACTGATGGATTGCAGAATTGTTTTTTCCATCGTTTCCAAACTTTGTTTAGGCAAACCATAGATCAGATCAAAATTTACCGATTCGTACCCAATAGCTCTTGCATCGTTAACAGCTCTTTGAGTGTTTTCGAATGGCTGAATACGATTGATGATGCGCTGCACTTCTGCATCATTATCCTGCACACCATAACTTATTCTTCTGAAACCTAAATTGTATAATGTTTGTAAATGATCTTTTGTTGTATTGTTGGGATGGCCTTCAAAACTAAATTCATGTTTGGGATGAATGATAGCCGTATTAAAAATTGCCGTCAATAATTTTACTAAATTATCCGGCGAAAAAAAAGTAGGAGTGCCGCCGCCAATATGCAATTCGCGCAGCACAGGTTTCGAATCCATCAATTGCAAATACAAGTTCCATTCTTTTAAAATTACCTGCATATATTCTTCTTCTACGGCATGATTGGTTGTAATTTTTTTATTACAACCGCAGTAGGTACAAAGCGATTCGCAAAAAGGCAAATGCAAATACAAACTTATTCCGTCGGCTTCATTGCATTTTGTAAACTGCCGGCTAAAAATATTTTTCCATTGCTGTACATCAATGCCTTCTTTCCAAACAGGAACAGTAGGATAGCTGGTATATCGGGGAACCGGAACGTTGTATTTATTCAATAAATTAAAAGGTACTTGCACGGCTTTTTATTTTAATTGGCAAAACTATTTCTTACCACGCTGAAAATTATGCCAGAAATCAGTTTTTTTATTTTTGATTGTAAGCTTACAGTCATTTTTTTCAAACGATTGTAGTATTTAAACTACATAATGACACTGATTAACTACTGATGTAAAAGAATAAATTACTACTTGTATTTCACAACATTTGTTATTGCAAAACTTTGTTTTTTGATGGTGCTTTGTGTTAAATAAATGACCATGAAAACAAACGATCTTCGAATACTGTTAGTGGATTATTCCATCTTTACAGC
>DATAMD010000439.1:0-2563 GCA_036260755.1 Chitinophagaceae bacterium
AAATTCTTTTTCGATCAGCGAAGGATAACGCCATACATTTCAACATCGGCGCCAACCATTGCAACACGGGCCGGTGTGCAGGTAAGGGTTTCATTATCACCATAATTTTTTTGTTACCGGCAACAGAATAAAAATGTTGCTGCGGTTGCGTCGCACACTTCAACTTTTTTGTCAATGTGCATCAATCATTCTTTATGAAACAAATAAGTATTTGCCTGAGCCGTAGGCATTACAATCAATTCGCTGATACAAACACTTGGCGGCAACGTTGCAACATAATAAGTAATGTTTGCAATATCTTCGGCATACAACGGAATAAAACCTTTGTAGGTTGCCGCTGCTTTTTGTTCATCGCCTTTAAAACGAACCATCGAAAATTCTGTTTCGGCAGCGCCGGGATGTATGGCAGTAATTTTTATTTTATGTTGCAATAAATCTATGCGCATAGATTTACTTAGCGCATCAACGGCAAATTTACTGGCACAATACCCATTGCCAAACTGATACACTTCTTTACCCGCAATCGATCCGATATTAATTATTTGTCCTTGTTTTTTTTCGATCATATACCCAACAATTGCCTTGCTTACATACATCAAACCTTTTACATTGGTATCGAGCATAGTATCCCAATCGTCAAGGTTTGCATTTTCAAAACTATCACGCCCCAAAGCCAATCCTGCATTGTTTACCAACACATCAATCGACCTCCATTCTTCCGGTAAATTACCCAACACATCAAAAACTTCTTTACGTTTCTGAACATCAAAAACAAGTGGTAAAACTTTTATGCCGAACTTATTTTTTAATTCATCGGCAAAAGAAAATAATTTTTCTTTTCTTCTCCCGGTGATGATGCAATCCCAACTGTTTGCTGCAAATTTTTCTGCAATAGCTTTTCCAAAACCCGAAGTAGCGCCGGTGATGAGTATAATTTTATTCATAAGATTTAAAAGTATAAAAACTAAAAAAAACTTAAGGCTAAAAAAGTGAAAAACTAAATCGTTTACAATGCGAAGATGCTACATTTATTTTAGCAGTTAAAAATTTAAAAAACTAATTCGCGGAATTTATAAAAATTTGCAGCATAAAATTTTATCTTATCAAAACAACCGTTCCTTTTCTGAAAATATTGTTGCCCAAATAATCTTTTCCCTGAGCCATGTAAACGTAAGTGCCGCTTGGTTGTGCATTACCGTTTGCGTTTCCGTCCCATCCTTTATTTAATTCGCTTGTGCTGAAAAGCATTTGCCCCCAACGATTATATACCCTGAAATAATATAATGAAACAATGCCAACTGTAATAGGTTTTAAAATATCATTTTTGCCATCACCATTTGGCGTAAATGCACTGGGTACAAATATTTCAGGAGATGTTTTATAAATGGTGATTTTCTTTTTTGCTGTTCCGTAACAACCGTAAGCAGAAGTAGCTCTAACAAAATAAGTAATGCTGTCGATCTCAACACCAAGTGTTGCAATTGGATTATAGATCGAAGGATTATTTAATCCAAAGATGGGTGTCCACAAATAAGATACGGCACCGGTATCGGAGCTAACTGCATTTAATTGTAAAGGCTGACCTGCAACAACAGAAGTATCATTTCCTGCATTTACATAAATAGTTGGATAAACATTTACAGAAAACGTGTCGATTAATAAATTAGGGCAATTACCGTTTTTAAACGCAATGATATAATTTGTTTTTGCCGGTGGTGCAGCCAATGCTGTAAACGAATATGGATTTGATCCCACATAAAAATTATTGGGATCGTACAAAGAATTTTGATTGAGCCATGTATAATTTGTTGCAGTATTAATAGTAATATGCAATGGAATCCTTGTTCCAAAACAAATAGTAGTATCCTTTGGCGAAATAGATGCCTGCGGAAATGCAGTATTATAAACAGCAGCATACGCAATGTTACTCGTATCGGACGGGCACGATGCACTATTTTGAACGATGGCTCTGTATTGCTGTGGCTGCGCCGATGACATAACATTATAAACCGTATCGGTAACATGCGGAACAACATTTTGCCAATGAAGCGTATCGGTTGAATATTGCCAGTTTAATACTTTTCCCACCGAACCGTTAAGCGTTAATGCAGCACCTTTATTTTGCCCTAAACAAATAACTAAATTTTGCGGACTGATAGTGCCGGCAACAGTTTGCGGATTAGTAACGATTGATGCGGCAGTACTTGTATCGGCCGAACACGAACTTCCGTTTTGTACAATTGTTTTATAATAAGTGGTTTGACTTACATTAACTGCCGTGTAAGTAGATTGCCTGTTATTTCCAATATCATTCCAGCTAATTCCATTAGTTGATGAAAGCCACTTTACAATAAACCCTGTATTACCTGTTATGCGTAACGGAATGGAATTAATATTTGAACAAATTGATGTATCGCCAATAACTGTTCCGGCAATTGTTGGCGGCGAAGTTGTAACCGGAAAAGTTGCAAAAAGATTAGCGCAACTGTTATGTTCATTAACTGTTATTGAATCTACGCCTGTTGTGTTTCCCACTTTAACTGTTAAAATATTTGTTGTATCT
>DATAMD010000002.1:0-2578 GCA_036260755.1 Chitinophagaceae bacterium
TTAATTTTAAATTGGGTTTCCGTGTGCAGCCAAGAATAAATTTATTATTTAAAATGGTGATGCAAGAACTGAAGAAAAATAAAGAACTCGGCTTTTTAAGCAAGTACGAAAACCTTGACCAGAGCGACTTTCATACCGACATAACTTATGTAATAATTGAAACTTTCCTTTCTATAGAAAACGAATTAACACTGCGTGAAGGCTTTATTATGGATTCGTATTTTGCCATTAAACACTTTGCACAATCCGATCAAAAAGCATTTGGTTTAGACAATGCAGTAACTGTAACCGAAAGGGTGCCGTTATTAATAAGCCCGAGAAGTTATTTGCCGCTAAGGCGTGTGCAGCAGCAACAATAAACAGTTAGCCGGCTTTGTATTATCGGGCATTGCCTGTTTTGTTGCTCATATTTATTTTTGGGTTATGATTGATGTGAGCAAAACGTTTCGGGCAAAAAGCTCAGCGCTGTTCTATGGTACAAGTGTGCGAAGCAACCAAAGTTTCATTCTTATTCTGCAGCCTGTTCAATAATTTTTTTATGCAGCAGTTAGCGTGAACGAAAAAATACTTCCTTCGTTTAAAATACTTTGCACATTAATTGTGCCGCCTTGTGCTTCTATAAATTCTTTTGAAATAGCCAATCCTAAACCTGTGCCGCTTCTTTCGTAAGTACCGGGCACTTTAAAATAGCGATCGAAAATTTTAGGCAAATATTTTTTTTCGATTCCCTTTCCGTGATCGGTTACAGCAAAAGAAATTTTATTATTTTCTTGCGTTACAGAAATTTCGACTGAAGATGATTGGGGAGAATATTTTAGGGCATTGGTTAAAAAGTTAATTAATACCCATGAAGTTTTTTCGGCATCGGCCTGCACAGGCGATAATTGTTGAGGGATGATTTTTTTGATAGTGATATTTTTTTGCTGCGCCTGAAACTGTACGGTCTGAAATGCTTGCTCTACTATGATTTGAGGCTGTACCGGTTGTAATTTTAATTGTATGTTACCGGTTTCGGCCTGCGACATGTTTAATAATTCGCCGGTTATTTTTAATAAACGGTCGGCATCTTCTGTAATACTTTTCAGGAACTCTTTCTGATCGGCATTTAATTCACTCACACGAGTATCGGCTAATAATTTTGCACTCATTTTTATGGAAGAGATAGGCGTTTTTAGTTCGTGTGAAACTGTTGCAATAAAATTTGTTTTAGCTTCATTCAGTTCGTGAAAAGGAGTGATGTTGCGCAATACAATTACCTGGCCTATCACTTCATTATTATTGGTAACATTAAGTACATCTTTATTAAAATAACTTTCTTTGTGATCGGCATAAATTTTTAATTCTTTGTTGTTTTCGTTTTGTAACAATGTTCTCATCAGGTCGTTCTTCAAAGCAATATCGGCAGTGTATTTGCCAATGATGTCGGATTCTTTTAATCCTAATAATTTTTCTGCAACTGCATTTAAAAACAAAATATTTTTCTTTTCATCTAAACCAATAATGCCGTCTTTCATTTGGTTGATGATGGTTTCGATCCTGCTTTTTTCAAATTTTATTTTGGCAAGGTTACTGTGTTCGTATTCATCTAACTTTTGTGCCATGATGTTGAATGCGTTGGCAAGATCGCCAAACTCATCATCCTGATTTAAGTAAATCCGTTTATCGTAACTTTTATTGGAGATGGCACTGATGCCTTCCGATAAAGCCCTGATGGGCGCTGCAATTACTTCTGGGATATTAAAAACGAGTGTAAATGCAATTAATGTAAAAACAGAAAAAACAACAGTAAGCCAAAACTTTGCATCGCTTGCAGTTGCTTCTGCTACTGCGTTTTTGCGCAGGATGGCATTTTGATTAATATCATTGATTACACGAATTGATTGCCTTATCTGGATATAATTGCTGCTGTCGGCGGGATTGGTTTTAAGTTCTTCGAAATTTTTTCTTACTTCTTCGGTTGCATCTTTTTCTCCAACTTCTGTAATATTTTTTTCCTGCTTTTTTAAATTGGTTTCAAAAAGAGTGATGGCATTTTTATTTTGTGGAAGCTCATCTAAAGCCTTCATCATATTATTATTGTACACCAGCGTTTCATAATTATTTTTAATGATGTTGTTGGTATCGTTACTCAGTTTTTCAATATAAAAAATACCAAGTATGCCGAAGAGTAAAATAACAACAAACAAAAAAACCAATCCAAAAATTAATTTCGTCTTTAATCTCAGTTTCATATTACGACAGTATTACAATATCTATTTCTAGTGCCGATAATTTATTAAGCAATTGATTAAACACTGCTGTGTTTAAAATTACATTTAATAAATTGAGATGCGGTTTGCCAATACAAATAGTAGTAATCTCTTTCTGCTCTGTAGTTTCTAAAATCCCTTTGGCAATATTGGTGCTTTTTACTTTTATCACTTCTGCACCCAACTCGGTTGCCAGTTTAAAATTGTTAATTAAATGACGTTGTGCAGCCAAACCAATTTTATCGCCATCTTCTTTCGGCGTTTGCACATACAATAAAAACCATTTCGAGTTGTAATAAGCCGACAGCCTTGCTGTTTTTCGAATTACT
>DATAMD010000004.1:0-5642 GCA_036260755.1 Chitinophagaceae bacterium
CTGCGGCACAAATCATTGCATCTAAACAAGTGGGCACCGGCGTTGTAAATATTACTTTAATAGAAGCCATCACCGAAACCTTACGGCAGGATAAAGATTTAATCTGGCCAACCATGTGGCAAAATTTACAAACAAGGTTTAACGGACAAGCCAAAGAAAAGTTCGAAGATTATGTTCCGCCGCATAAAAACTTAGGTGCTATTTTTATTATGGCTTACAACAAATCGATGGAAAAATAATTTTTCTTTCTTACTTTTTTTTGTATAATTACATTTAGTACAAATGAAGATTTGGCCATGTGACTTTTTAAAATAATTCTGCCTTTTTTTGAGTTGGTGATTTTAAAATAAACAACTGAAAAATGAAAATAAAATTCAGGCATATTTTTTTAATAGGTTCGGCAATTGTTTTATTGCTGCTCGGCACTATTAACTATTTTATTTTTCGCCCCAACATTTTGCTTTTTTCCTTTTTTAATATTCACGTTACAAAAAATTTAATTCACTCTTCTGCTGCAACACATTTTTTCAGCTGGTATTTTTCCGACATAACATGGTGCGCTGCTTTATGTTTAATAGTTGTTGCCTTTTCCGAAATGCAATTGATCCGCAACAATAATTCTAAAATTTTTATTTTATTATTGCCGTTTATAACCGAAGCTGCACAAGGTTTTCATCTCATCGGTGGCACATTCGATATCAACGATATTTTTTGCTATGCAACGGTTATTTTTTTAATCAATATTCTTCCCCCACTCTTAACTTCTGTAAATATGAAAAAGGCAAAAGAACAATTATGGCCGGCATTAATCTTTGTAATTTTTTTGGCAATGGCTGTTGCCAGTATGCCAAATAATTATAACCATCATACTTATCAAAAACCAAAACCGCAACCATGCATAACACACAAGGGACTAAGTTATAGCCCGATTTTACTTAAAATAAATCTTACCGGTTATTACACCATGAAAGATTTACCCGAGGCACAACGCACCGTACCCGATTATATTCTGAACAGGTTAAACAGCAACAATTACGGTAAATTTAGTTTGGCAAACGGCGTAACACCCAACCTTACTTTAAACATAACTTATACCACCGATAATTATCAGCATTACGGCGCCGAAATACGTGGGTATGTTTATGACGGGGATTTTTATATAACGCTTCCGGCAAACTATATAACTTTTGATAAATTAGATAATGATATTGCCGACAAGGTGAGTACATTTATTAATTACGGCTGGTGCAGAAATTGTCCGGAGCCTTGTAATCCTTAATAAAATTAATTTGAGTTATTTTTTTAGTCACCCGTTTATAAAAAGCGGGTGGCTTTTTTTGAATAATGAACAGAACGTACAAGTGTGCGACGCAACTGCAGCCTAATTAATATTCTGCAGCCGGCTACATAAAAATAAAATTTCGATCAGGCGTTTGTGCGAAATTTTGCTTTGCGGAAGAAAAGCATTTCGGAAACAAAAATGAGTAATAAACTGATGAGTGTTGTTGCTGCAACTTTTCCCAGAAAAAATAAGATGTTACCGAACTGCAACCATTCTATCAATACCAAATAAAAATGATGCGTAAAAGTTAGCAGAAAAACATATAAACTATACGGCGCCCATCCCATACTTTTAATAGAAGGTTCTACATAACTCTGCTCGGTGGTTTCCTGCGGTATTAATAAGTTTAATAAAAACGGGCGGATAAATGCAATTAAAACACAAGGTGCTGCGTGCAGGCCGGGTGTTCCCGAAAAATAATCCAATGTTATTCCTAACACAAAACCAATTATCAATAAAAAAAACCTGTTGATATTAAAAGGCAACCAGAGTATATATAAAAAGTATAAATAAGGAACGATGAACTGATGCAATGGCGGAATATTATTGAGTACAAATACCTGTAATGCAATAAACAGAATAAAACGGATAATATATTTTACAATGTTATTCATTTGCTTTTTGCTTCTTGTTTTCTAACATGGTTTGCTCGGCATAGCGGGCATTTTCTATAATATACACATATTGCAGGTTGAAAAAATTAGTGGCTGTTTTTACTTTTAATGTATAAAAATTACTTGTTGGGTCAACAGCAAAATCTGCAACAGTTCCAATCATAATTTTTGGCGGATAATTGGCCGAATAATTACTGGTAACAATGGTATCGCCTTTTTTAACCTGTGCACCTTTAGAAATATTTTTTAGCGTAAGATAGTAAGGATTAATACCATCCCATTCAATACTTCCGGCATTCAAATCATTTTTAAGCATGGCACTTACTTTACTGTTGCGGTGCAGTAAACTCATTACGCGGCAATAGTTATCGCTTACTTCGGTTACAACGCCAACAATGCCTTCTGGACTAACAACGCTCATCCCTTTTTTTACACCTTGCAAACTTCCTCTTTCCAGAGTTAGAAAGTTGGTTTGCAATGTAACAGTGCTGCCCACTACCCTTGCAGGCAAATAATTAAATTTGCGGTAACGGTTAAATGAATCTCTGTTTAAAGAATCTATTACAATTTTTTTGCTGCTGTCGGGAACAATAAAATTAGATTGCAATTCATTTCGCAACATTACATTTTCGGCCGTTAACTGGCGATTGATTTCTTTCAATCGGAAATAAGAATAAAAATTATCGAACTGCTTATTTATTTTCCCGGTTACTTCATTGGCAGTTGATGCAAAAAATGCTTCGTGTGTTAAACTGTTACGGCTAAGCATTACAATACAAAATATCTGCAATGCAAGGAAGCACAGGAAGGTGAAATAATTTTGTATGAAAAGAAAAATATTCTTCATTAAAAAACTAAGCAGAAAAACTAAAATAAAAAAACTAAAAACTAAATCGTTGCAAAGTATTGTGCCATTTTAGTTTTTAGTTTTTAAAAATTAGTTTTTAGTTTTTAAAAATTTTATCTCATGATGAATGGGAAATTCTGATAATTTTTTAAAGCCAAGCCGGTTCCGCGTACCACACTCTTTAAAGGATCGTCGGCAACATGAACAGGCAATTTAATTTTATCACTTAACCGTTTATCTAATCCGCGAAGTAAAGCACCACCGCCGGTTAAATACAAACCTCTTTTATAAATATCTGATGCTAATTCGGGTGGCGTTGTTTCCAAAGCTTTTAAAATAGCTTCTTCAATTTTAAAAATACTTTTATCCAATGCTTCTGCAATTTCCTGATAGCTTACCATAATTTGTTTTGGAATACCTGTAACCAAATCGCGGCCGTTTACCGGAAGATCATCGGGCGGATTATCCAAATCTTTCATGGCAGCGCCAACATTAATTTTTATTTGTTCGGCAGTACGTTCACCAATCAATAAACTATGATAACGTCGTAAAGCTTCCATAATATCTGCAGTAAATTCATCACCTGCAATTCTTATCGATTGGTCGCAAACTATTCCTGCCAAAGCAATGACAGTAATACCTGTTGTGCCACCGCCGATATCGATAATCATATTTCCAACAGGTTCTTCCACATCAATACCAATACCCAATGCAGCAGCCATGGGTTCGTGAATCATGTACACTTCTTTGGCACCGGCTTGTTCGGCACTATCGCGAACAGCACGTTTTTCAACTTCGGTAATAGATGATGGAATACAAATTACCATTCTCCAGCTTGGCGGAAACAATGGTTTTTTTGGATAAACTAATTTTATCAGTTCGCGTATCATTAATTCGGCTGCGTTAAAATCTGCAATTACACCATCTTTCAACGGGCGCACCGTTCTGATACTTTCGTGTGTTTTTTCGTGCATTAACAATGCCTTCTTACCAACGGCCAAAACTTCTTTTGGGTTATTGCGGTTTAATGCAATAATACTTGGTTCATTCACAACGATTTCATCGTTATGAATGATAAGGGTATTGGCAGTGCCCAAATCGATGGCAATCTCTTGTGTAAAAAAATTAAAAAGTGACATATATCTTAAATAATCAAAGTATGTGAATCAATGCCTGCAAAGGTGTACGAAAATAATGGAAATAACAAAGCTAAAAATGCCCATTTTTAAGGGTTTGAGGAGATATTAACAATCGCTGTAGTTATATTCAGGAAAAATGTGTTTGGTTACCGGCCGATATTTCTCTATTCAACTGTTGTTGCGTCGCACTCTTCAACGTTCGGTATGCTGCTGAACAATGTGAATCGATAATCGAAAATCGCAAGTAAAAAAACGAAAATCGTGAATCGCAAGATAGAAGCCTTCAAAAACTTGCGATTAACGACTTACGATTAACGTTCCTTAAATAAATTCGTACCCGATATCTTTCCTGAAATACATGCCATCGAAATGTATTTGTTCTAATACTTTTTTCGATTTTGTTGCAGCACCGGCAATGTTTTCGGCAAATGAAGTAACCGTTAAAACCCTGCCGCCATTGGTTACAACGGTACCATCAACCTGTTTTGTTCCTGCATGAAAAATAATAGAATCATTTATTGTTTTCAAATTTTCAAATCCGCTGATTATTTTATTTTTTTCATAATCGCCCGGATAACCGCCGCTCACTGCAACAACGGTGGCATATTTTTTTTCATCAAAATAAATATTGGTATCAATCAATGTTCCGTTATCCATTGCAGCAAATAACGAAACCAGATCTGTTTGCAATCTTGGTATCACCACTTCGGTTTCCGGATCGCCCATACGGCAATTATATTCAATCACCCATGGTTCGTTATTTACTTTAATCAAACCAAAAAAAATAAAACCGTTGTACACTAAATTTTCTTGTTGTAATCCTGCAACAGTTGGTTTAATAATCCGTTCTTCAACTTTCTGCATAAATACATCATCAACAAAAGGTACAGGGCTTACACAGCCCATCCCGCCTGTGTTTGGGCCGGTATCGCCTTCGCCGATTCTTTTATAATCTTTTGCATGGCCTATGATCTGATAATCTTTTCCATCAGTTAAAACAAACACACTTACCTCAATGCCATCTAAAAATTCTTCTACCACAACTTTAGTTCCGGCGTTACCAAATTGTTTGTTGATGATCATTTCTTCGAACACCTTCAAAGCTTCGTTATGATCGTTGCAAATAACAACGCCTTTTCCGGCAGCCAAACCATCGGCTTTTAAAACAATCGGTAAACTATGTTGTGCTAAATATTTTTTTCCTTCTTCAAAATTTTCTTTGGTGAATTCGGCGTAAGCCGCTGTTGGTATTTTATGGCGCTGCATAAATTTTTTCGAAAAAGATTTGCTGCCTTCTAATTGTGCCGCTTCTTTCGAAGGGCCAACAACAATAATATTTTTTAATGCTTCATCATTTTTAAAATAATCGCACACGCCGTTTACTAATGGTTCTTCGGGGCCCACCACCAGCATGTTTATTTTATGCTCGATGCAAAACTTTTTTTGTGCATCAAAATCATTCACACCAATATTAATATTTATTCCGTGTTGCAATGTGCCTGCGTTTCCGGGCGCAATAAATAATTGATCGCAATGATGGCTTTTAGAAATTTTCCATGCCAAAGCATGTTCACGTCCGCCGCTGCCGAGTAATAAAATGTTCATGCTGCGAAAGTACAAAGCAGTTTTGTTTTTCAATCAAAATAAAAAAGCCATCAAAAAAAATTGATGGCTGATATTTTATTCGGTTTTTTCTGCAT
>DATAMD010000006.1:0-4000 GCA_036260755.1 Chitinophagaceae bacterium
CTGCGGATTAAGTATTGATGAAGTAAGAAAAATAACAGGCACCACCGACGATCAGTTCAATCACTCATTGGCTGCATTACGTTTTGCACGAAAAGCAAATGGCGTAAGTGCTTTGCATGGTGTGGTGAGCAGAGAAATGTGGAAAAAATATGATGGCATTTGTGAAATTACTTCTATCACCAATGCACAAAACTGGCGTTACTGGGCCGATAAGCAGATGCATAGATTTATGGAAGAAGGAAATGATCTGGCTTACGACGACAGAAAAATTTATTTAAAGAAACGTGCATTCGAAATTGTTGCCGATCAAACAGGAAAAATTTTCGATCCGAATGTTTTAACCCTTGTTTGGGCTCGCCGTTTTGCAGGTTATAAACGCGCCGATTTTTTAACGCAGGATATTGAACGTTTTGAAAGGTTATTAAATAATCCAAATCATCAGGTACAAATTATTTGGGCCGGAAAGCCTTACCCTGTTGATTATCCGGCTATCAGCCAGTTCAATCACCTGGTTCATCTAAGCAAAAAATATAAAAATGTTGCTGTGTTGGTTGGATACGAATTGGGATTGAGTAAAAGATTAAAACAAGCTGCAGATGTTTGGTTAAATAATCCACGTGTGCCCCGCGAAGCAAGTGGTACAAGTGGTATGACTGCCGCCATGAACGGTGCAGTTAATTTTTCTACCGATGACGGATGGATACCCGAATTTGTAAATCATGGCAACAATGGTTTTGTTGTTCCTAAAGCCGATTATGCAAACATGACTGTTCACGAACAGGATGATTATGATTTGAATAAGATGTATGAAATATTAGAACAGCAAATAGTTCCATTGTACTACGATAATTATGATACATGGCGACAGATAATGAAAAACGGAATGAGAGATGTTCGTTTCCAATTCGACAGTAACCGCATGGCTGCCGAGTATTACGACATCATGTATAAATAATTTGAATGAATTTTTATTTTAAGATCCCTTGCAAATTGTGAGGGATTTTTTTATGCAGCGAGAAAAATTATTTTGTAAGATGTATTTCAAAAAAATAATTAAAAAAAGCAGCGATGAGGATATGGTCATTACATCCTAAACATTTGGATGCAAAAGGGCTTGTTGCTTTATGGCGCGAAACTCTTTTAGCTCAGCATGTATTGGAAGCAAAAACAAAAGGCTACAAAAATCATCCGCAATTAAACAGATTCAAAGCGGCAAAAAATCCGGTTGATGCAATTAACTATTATTTATCCGAGGTTTATTTCGAAGCCGAAAAAAGAGGTTATGCATTTAACCGCGAAAAAATAAACTGGAATTTTATTCCGTCAACGATCAATGTTACCAAAGGCCAGATCGATTACGAAGCAAAACATTTATTAAGTAAACTGAAACAGCGCGACACTAAAAAATTTTCAGAAGTTAGTAAAGTAAAAAAGATGGAACATCACCCCATGTTTAAAGTAATAAAAGGTGATGTGGAAGATTGGGAAATTATTACCGGGTGAAATATTTAAGTAATATGTTTTTTGTTGAGTGAAGTTTAGAACGTACAAGTGTGCGACGTCCGCCCGTTCCGGTACGGACGGGCAACAGTTGATGCCCAAAGAACAAAAGCCGGTAACATAAATTTTTTAAACTGTTTCTTTCAATCTCTTACATTTATATTCTAAAACAAAAACACGAATGAGAAAAATTTTATTGCTTTTATTGTGCATTCCATTTTTTGCAATTGCGCAAACCAAACAAATTACACTCGACGACATTTACCGCAAAGGAACTTTCAGAGGCGAATATGTTCCGGGTTTTAACAGCATGAAGGATGGCCGTTATTACACCGAACTTGATAACAGCGGAAACCTGATCAAGAAAAGTTTTGTAACCGGTGAAACCGTTGCTACGCTTATTTCTAAAGATGATATTAAAGATGAAAAAGGGAATGTTTTATCGCTTCGCGATTTTGAATGGAGCGATGACGAATCGAAATTATTGATATTCGAAAACCGCGAATTTATTTACCGCCACTCATCAAAAGCAATTGTGTATGCTTATGATATTGCAACAAAAAAAGTGGTTAAGATAGATTCGGCAAAAATTATGCACGCCACTTATTCGCCCGATAACTCTAAAGTTGCATACGTAAAAAATAATAATTTGTATTTTAAAAATCTGTCAACAAATAAAACAACGCAAATAACAAAAGACGGTAAATGGAATTTTATCATCAACGGTAATTGCGATTGGGTGTATGAAGAAGAATTTTCTTTTACACGTGCATTTCAATGGAGCCCGAAAAGCAATTATTTAGCGTATTACCGTTTTGATGAAAGTAAAGTTCCAACCTATGCTTTTGCTGTGTACGATAGTTTATATCCTACGCAATACAGTTATAAATATCCCAAAGCCGGCGAAGTAAATTCGGTAATCGAAATTCATATTTACGATACAAAAACTGCTGCAAATATTAAAGCAGATATTGGAAAAGAAAAAGACATTTATATTCCAAGAATCGCATGGACAAAGGATAACAGCAAACTCGCCATTACCTGGATGAACCGTTTGCAAAACGATATGCGCTTTTTAAGTGCCGATGCTGCAACCGGAAAAACGTCGGTTTTTTATGAAGAAAAAAATAAATATTATCTCGATGTGGTTGATATAAATTTCTTAAATGATGGCAAACATTTTTTAATTAACAACGAGAAAGATGGATACAATCAACTTTATTTGGAATCGATCAGCGGTAACGAAGAAAAACAATTAACCAAAGGGAAATTTGATGTGGTAAGTATTGAAGGTGTTGATGAAAAAAATAAAAAAGTTTATTTTATTGCAGCTTATCATTCGCCGCTTACAAAAGATTTTTGCAGTGTTGATCTGGATGGAAATAATTTTAAGCTGATGGACGAAAGAATTGGTTCGCACAACATTCAGTTTAATGCCGACTTTACTTTTTATACCGACGATTATTCCACCATCGCACAACCAAGCAATATCAGCATTTTCGATATCAGCGGAAAATTAATACGCACACTAAAAGACAATAACAAACTATCTAAAACCATTGCTGAGTACGGTTTTGCCAATGCCGAGTTTATCAAGATACCAACAAGCAAAGGCGAAACTTTAAACGGCTGGATGTTAAAACCGAAAGATTTTGATGCAGCAAAAAAATATCCTGTGCTGTTTTGCAATTACGGCGGGCCGGGCTCGCAACAGGTTGCCGATCGTTGGGGTGTTGTAAATACATGGCAACAATTGCTGGCGCAAAAAGGTTACATTATTGTTAGTGTTGATAATACCGGAACAGGTTTTCGTGGGGAAGAATTTAAAAAGAAAACGTATTTGCAATTAGGCAAGTTTGAAATTGAAGACCAGATTGATGCTGCAAAATATTTAGGCACATTGCCGTACATCGATGCAAAACGAATAGGGCATTGGGGCTGGAGCTTTGGCGGTTTCATGAGCAGCTTGGCTATTACAAAAGGTGCCGATGTTTTTAAAGCAGCCATTGCAGTTGCACCGGTAACAAGCTGGCGTTTTTACGATAATATTTATACCGAACGGTACATGCGTACACCGCAGGAAAATGCAAAAGGTTATGATGATAATTCGCCGTTGAATTTTACCAATAAAATAAAAGGCAAGTTTTTAATTATTCATGGCACGGCCGATGATAATGTGCATTTTCAAAATTCGGTGATGATGATTGATAAGATGATCAATAATAATATTGAATTCGAAAGCGGTTATTATCCAAATAAGAATCATGGCATACGCGGCGGCAACACCAGCTATCATTTGTATAATAAAATGACGAATTTTATTTTGAATAATTTATAAATGGGAACACGGATAAACCACAGATGAAACAGATTTTCGCTGATGTTATTCTTGTTTGATTTAATTAAAAGTCCCGCTGTAATTGGATTGCAGCGGGATTTTTATTTTGTTACCGGCAGTTGTATTTTAATTGATCTGTGGTTGCGTCGCATCATGCCGATT
>DATAMD010000009.1:0-4312 GCA_036260755.1 Chitinophagaceae bacterium
CTTTCATCATACAAGACTTTTATTTTGGTTTGGGTGGATTGCTTGATGTTTTTCGAAAAGATGCGCAACAATGGTTATGGAACAATCATTATAAAAAACAAATTGCAAATGGCGTTGCAGGTTGGTGGACCGATTTAGGCGAGCCCGAAAAACATCCATCAGCAATGATGCACAATTTAAAAGATGAAGGTGTGAAACGATTATTAAAAGCCGATGAAGTACATAATATTTATGGACATTACTGGAATAAAGTGTTGTTTGAAAATTATGCGAAAGATTATCCAAATACAAGATTGTTTCATTTAAACCGTTCGGGGTTTGCCGGAAGTCAGCGGTACAGCATTTTTCCATGGAGCGGCGATGTAAGCCGCAACTGGAGCGGCTTTCGGGCACAGTTACAAATTATGTTGAGCATGAGCATGAGCGGTATTCCATACACACATGCCGATGCCGGCGGTTTTGCAGGTGGCGATGCTGATAAGGAATTATACGTTCGTTGGTTGCAGTTTGCATCCTTTACGCCTATCTTTCGTCCGCATGGAACAGCATTGTATGAAGTTGATCCGAATGCATTCAGTTTTCCAAGCGAGCCTGCATTGATTGATACTCCGTACCGTTCCATCGCAAAATCAGTAATCGATTTACGTTATGCCATGTTGCCTTATAATTATACGTTGGCATATCGGCAAACAAAATACGGAGAGCCGTTGGTACGGCCTTTATATTATCAGTTTACAAATGATACAACGGCTGTAAAAGTTGAAGACGAATTTATGTGGGGCAATGAAATGCTTGTGGCGCCTGTGTTACAGAAGAATGCAACAGAAAGAAAAATTTATTTACCTGCGGGAAAATGGTTCGATTTAAATAATAATGATTTTGTTAATGGCAATCAAACGATCAATTATAAATTAAGTTTATCGGTTATTCCTTATTTTATAAAAGAAGGAAGTTTTGTTCCCAATCAAAAAAATTATTCAACCACATCATCAAACGATTCTTTAATGATGTATTACATCCCATCTGCCCATTCATCAAAATATCAATTGTATGATGATGACGGAAAAAGTAAGAATGCAATTGCTTCGGGGAATTATTGTTTAACAACCTTTTCATCTTCGGGTGTAAACAATAAAAAATTATTTGTAAATATTTCTGATGAAGGAAAATATCGTGTAGCTGATTCCAGAAAAATTTATTTTGTTATTCCTGTTGAATCGATGCCGAAAGAAATAAATATTGATGGAAAAAAAATTGCCATCACAGATGTTAGTTTACGGGAAGATAATTTAAAAACCAATGCTGCTTATTTTATCGACAGGCTTGGGTTGCTGATGATTAATGCCGAATATTTTTATAAGCCGATGGAAATTAAAATTGATTTTAAATAAAATTTTATTCATCATCTTTTAACAGATCGGGCCTTCTTTCTTTGGTATGTTGCAAAGCTTGTTCGTAGCGCCATTCTTCCACTTTTTTTGGATCGCCCTGCAATAATATTTCAGGCACTTTCATTCCCCTGAAATCTGCCGGCCGTGTATAAACCGGCGGTGCCAATAAATTATCCTGAAATGAATCGAAGAGTGCAGAAGTTTCATCATTCAGCACACCGGGAATTAATCTGCCAATCGCATCAACCACAACAGCAGCGGCCAATTCGCCGCCACTTAATACATAATCGCCAATAGAAATTTCTTTGGTGATATATGTATCGCGAATGCGTTGATCGATGCCTTTATAATGCCCGCAAATAATTAAAATATTTTCTTTTAACGACAACTGATTTGCAGTTTGCTGATTGAAAGTTTCTCCATCAGGTGTCATGAAAATAATCTCATCAAACTTTTTTTCCTGTTGTAATTCATCAATAGCGTTTGCCAAAGGTTCGCACATCATTACCATTCCTGCACCGCCGCCATATTGATAATCGTCAACCTGCGCGTGTTTATTAATTGCCCATTTCCGTAAATTATGTAATTGAATATTGAGCAAACCCTTATCCTGTGCACGTTTCATGATGCTGTGCGAAAAAGGGCTTTCCAATAATTCGGGTGCAACTGTGATGATGTGAATGTTCATACCCCTAACCCCTGAAGGGGAATTGTTTTAATTATTAATGATGCAAACATAAGTTTTTTTATTCCCCTCAAGATACCGGCAATTGTTTTTCATGGCATCAACGTTGCGTCGCAATCCAATCCTTTCAACTGCATATCTTTTAGCATCTCCATTTTAAAAACTTATTCCTGCGAGATTACCCAAGTAACGGTTTGTGTATGCCGATATGTTACTTTTTTACCGTTTTGTTTTGCCGGTGACCAATCAGGTCCTTCTTTAATTACTCTGATAGCTTCTTTTGCTAATTTGGGATGAACTTCATTTGGATTTAGAACAAGTATATTGGATATTTTCCCAAGTGTATCAACTAAAAATTGAACCTTAACAATTTGTTTAACTTCTTTAACTCCTTTCGGAATTTTTACATATCTGGCTCCTAAATCAACATTTAAATTTGATTGCAAATATTTAGTCCACCCAGGCAATCCACCGGGAAACATTGCGGGTACTTGAACAACAGTAAACACTTTTGTTGAATCATTTTCAGGATATATTGTTGCTGATTTATCGTTAATTGAAACGACAAATTTTTTAGAAATAGTATCCTTTTGTTGTGCTTGTACATTTAAAATTATTAAAATGCCGAAAATAACCGAGAGATTTTTTTTCATGAAATTTTTAATAAATGTAATTAATTCTCCATAAAATCATCAATATCTCTTCTTTCTTTTTTAGTTGGCCTGCCTATTTTACTTAAACGTTTGCCCGTGTGAAATGTGGCGGCCTGAAATGCAATCCTGTCAAGCTCTTCGGCGGGTGTAATATCAATATAAAATTTTATTGCTTCGGCATATTGAACTCGTTTTTCCAATAAACCTGTTACTTTAATTTTCCATTTTTTATTTTCTGTTTTTACTTCGTACTCGTCGTTGATGTTTACAATTTTTGAAGCCTTAATATTTTCGCCCAGAAATTTTACTTTGCCTTTGCTGCATGCATCGCCGGCCTGGCTACGTGTTTTAAATAAACGAATTGCCCAGAGATATTTATCGATCCTTAATTTTTCTTTCGCTTCGCTCATGATTCAAAAATAATGAAACTAATAGGAACACAGATGACACTGATGAAACAGATTTACACGGATTTCTTTTTTGTGATTGAAAAAAGAAGAAGATGTTATGCAGTACAAGAGTGCGACGCAACGAAGATGAGTAATGAACTAAAGTTGGTAACAAAAAAAATCAACAACCATTTTAGATTGTTGATTTTTAGTTTTTATTTTTTAGATTTTAGTTTTTTATTTTTTCATTTCAGCATAAAACTGGTGGAAGTACGGAATAGTTTCGATGCCTTTATAAAAATTAAACAGATCGTATTTTTCGTTGGGCGAATGAAGGTTATCGCTGTCCAAACCAAAGCCCATGAAAACAATTTTAATTCCCAATTCTTTTTCGAACAGCGCACAAATTGGAATGCTGCCGCCGCCGCGAACCGGAATAGGTTCTTTGCCAAACGTTGCTGCCACTGCTTTTGCGGCTGCACGGTATTCGTTGGAATCGATGGGCGTCATGTAAGGCTCGCCGCCATGATGTTCTGCGGCTTTTACCGTAACACCTTTTGGAGCAATGCCTGTAAAATAATTAATTAATTTTTCGGTAATTTTTGTTGACGATTGATTGGGAACCAAACGTGCCGAAATTTTTGCAAACGCTTTTCCGGGCAAAACAGTTTTTGCACCTTCGCCGGTATAGCCACCCCAAATGCCGTTTACTTCGATAGTTGGACGAATGCCGGTACGTTCGTTTGTTGTAAAACCTTTTTTCGCCAACCAATTCTGCAACACCCAAATCTTTTTTATATTCATTTTCGTTGAACGGAGCTTGCGCCATTTTTGCTCTTTCTTCTTCAGTTGCATTTACAACATCATCATAAAATCCGGGAATGGTGATGTGATTATTTTCATCGTGGCAAGAAGCAATCATCTTTGCCAAAACAGTTATAGGATTTGCAACAGCACCGCCGTACACACCACTGTGCAGATCGCGATTGGCAGCAGTAACTTCAACTTCAATATAACTTAATCCGCGAACACCAACATCGATAGAAGGTGTGTCCATGCTTAACATAGAAGTATCGCTTATTAAAATAACATCGGCCTT
Organism: Chitinophagaceae bacterium; assembly: GCA_036260755.1. GTDB lineage: Bacteria > Bacteroidota > Bacteroidia > Chitinophagales > Chitinophagaceae > CAIQDX01. The sequence continues at coordinate 4,218 of DATAMD010000009.1, forward strand.
CAATAATTCTTTATTTGCCTTTACAAATTTTGCGAGATTAGGGCTGCCGATTTCTTCTTCACCTTCAATAATAAATTTAATGTTGGTTGAAAGCG
>DATAMD010000012.1:0-2251 GCA_036260755.1 Chitinophagaceae bacterium
TGATAACGAATTGTTGGAAAAATTTTATGCCGACGGTGAAAATTATTGGCTGGGAATTTTATTACAACGTTATACTTTACTGTTGCTGGGTACCTGCATGAAATATTTAAAAAATGAAGAAGCCGCGAAAGATGCGGTACAACAGGTTTTTTTAAAAGCCATCACCGAATTGCAGAAATATAAAGTTGTTTATTTTAAAAGCTGGTTGTATATGGTTGCAAAGAATTATTGTTTGATGCAACTGCGCAACAAAAATATTTTTATTGAAGTTGAACACGAAAAATATATCGAGCCCAACGAAATACATAATGATGAAATAAGAGATAAAGAAAAATCGTTGAGTTTAATTGAGTCATCTTTACACGAGTTAAATGAAGAACAAAAAAGTTGCGTTATTTTATTTTATCTTCAAAAGAAAAGTTATAACGAAATAGCTGCGCATACCGGCTACACTGTTTTGCAGGTAAAAAGCCATATTCAAAACGGCAAACGCAATTTGAAAATTTTAGTTGAAAAGAAAATGAAAAATAATTCATGAGTGATATTGATAACATATTAAAAGATGATGGCGAATTAAGTGAAGAATTGCTGATGCGGTATGCAGCAGGCAATGTTACAGATGAAGAACGCCACGCCATTGAAAGCAAAATGATTGACTCGTCGTTTGTAACCGATGCTGCAGAAGGGTTACAGGCTTTTGAAAACAAAAAAAAGTTATCGCTTTATGTTGATGATTTAAACAGGCAATTACAAAAAGAAACCGGCAAAAAAAAGAAACGCCGTGCCAAAAGAAAATTACCGGGCATGGATTGGATTATTCTGGCAGTTGTTATTGTTCTGTTGCTTTGTGTATTAGGTTATGCAGTCTTGCATTTGCATTATCATGGAATTAAAAACTAAAAGTTAAAGAAAGAAAAACTAAAATTAAAAAACTAAAAACTAAATCGTTGATATTGCTAACATGCTAAAAATAAAAACATCTAATTCGTGTAATAAAAAATTGTTTCACCAATAAACTAATAAACCAATTAACAAATAAACCAATCGACCAATAACCCTACTTCCTGCACAATCTTTTAATTAATTCTTCATGTTGCGGAAATTGTTTGGTTAATTCTTCGGCATTGGCCAATTCAAAATCGTCGAAATCAAATCCGGGAGCAACGGTACAACCAACAAGGCTGAAACTGCTGTGTGGTGCGGGTTCTGAAGCAAACCAGCAACGTGCCGGAACAGCAAATTGAAACAATTCGCCATTTAAAAAATCGTTTCCTAATCTGATGGTTTCTAATTTCCCGTTAAGGTGAATAATATGTACCAACAAAGTTTGGCCTGCATAAAAATGCCAAAGTTCATCACTTTTTATACGGTGAAATGCAGAAAAATTTCCCTGCTCCAATAAAAAATAAATGGCGGTAGAATAAGCCCGATCGCCTTTAAATTGTTTGGTTAAAAATTGTTGCGGAATAATTTCCGGCGAACGATATGTTTCTTTATAAAACCCGCCTTCGGGATGCGGTTGCAAATTAAATTGTTTTATTAATTGCTGTACTGTTAATTCAGACATCTTTAATCAAAAATTATTACCGAAAGATAAGTTGTTATAAACTTTTTGAAAAAGAAAATAATATTGATGATTGCATAAATAAAAAATGTTTTTGCCCAATAAAGAACAAAGCGTTGAAGAGTGCGACGCCGGTAAAGCCTAATTAAAATGCTGCTGCCCGGTACGTAAAATAAAAAAGCCACTCAAAAAAAATGAGCAGCTTTTTTGTGGACCTGAGCGGGCTCGAACCGCTGTCCAAACACAATTACCATAAGTTTTCTACATGCTTATTTTGTTATTAATTGTTGGCATTAAACCGGAAACAAACAAACCAATTTAATACTTAGCTGAATGTTCTTAAGCAACAGTCACAGCCTTCTGTTGCAGCAACCTGTGTTTGTTTTAAGTCGGCGGCGGAACCTGGTAACAGATCAACCTGTTCGGCGGCCCGAATGACTAACTAATCACTGATTAGGCAGCCATGGCATACTGAGTATTGCCATTTGAGTTTTGAATATTCAGATTAAAGTGCTAATTATCCAACGCACTGCATGCTTATACCTACCGTAACCTATGCTGTCAAAACCAATACAGGCCCAAGCAAGTTATAAGTTGTAAGTAAAAAGTTATAAGTAAAAATCAAAGAACTTTTTTTTGTACCAAGCTGTAATGCTTTCCCCATCTTCGTTGCGTCGCACACTTGTA
>DATAMD010000020.1:0-2877 GCA_036260755.1 Chitinophagaceae bacterium
AAACTGTAATTTTTTAAATTATAATCCTCTTTCTGTGCAGAATAAATTTTACTGCCAGCATAAAAACCTGCTTGCAACCCGATTCTTTAATTAATAATAATCTTATAAAAAATATTTCTAAGAAAAAAACTGAAAAAAAAAACAAGCAGGTTCTTTGTTATTGCATCATCTGCCGCAGATGCAAGCTTTGTTCATCTAAATAAAATTGAACAAGCGAAATTGATTTCAGGCATTAGTATTGGTTACAGTTTTAATAAAAGAATCAGTTTGCAAGCAGGTTTTTATGCTGGCAGTAAAATTTATTCTGCACAGAAAGAGGATTATAATTTAAAAAATTACAGTTTCCCTTATGCATACAATATCCAGTTAATAAATGCCGATTGTTATGTTTATGATGTGCCGCTTGCAATGAGATATAATCTTACACTTAACAAAAAATTTAATTGGTTTACGACAGTTGGACTATCTTCTTTATTCATGAAAAATGAATCTTATGATGTTTACTATAATTACGGGCCGGGTACAACTGTGCAGGAAATAAACTGGTCTTATGCAAATAAAAATAGCCATCTTTTTTCGGTGCTGAATCTATCAATCGGTTATGAAGCTGCACTCAATAAAAATTTATTTATCTCGGCAGAACCTTATTATAAATTACCGTTAGCAGGCGTTGGAGAAGGTGCTGTACGGTTATCTTCTGCAGGATTACAACTTGGTTTCCGTTATAATTTTTCGAAAAAGAAAAAGTGATAGTTTAATTATTATCATTTTCATCTTTGTTGGGTTTGTGTCAGGGGTTGCCTTAAGAGGCGGCCCCTTTTATTTTTTACAGAAAGGCAAAATAAAATTTTTTATTAAGGCAACCCTGCATAGTTGTTTTGCGTTTCATTATTTAATGAGGATGATTAAAATAAGAAGGTAAATACCTGCAGAAAAAACAATAATGTATTTTCAGAACCTTTCTGCGGCGCATCTTCAATATATTTATTTGGTTGCCTCGTTTTTAAAATCTTAAATAATAAAAAAATGGAAAGAAGAAAATTTATTTCAACCCTTGGTGCGCCAATGCTCGCTGCCTGTGCCGTTTGTATGGCATCATGCAGTAAAAGTTCTAATTCTCCCTCTGCTTCTGTTACACCGCCGGGATCTGTTAATTTTTCGATTGACTTGAACAGTCAGTTAACAGGAATCGGTAATTCGCTTATTCAAAACGGTGTAATTGTTGTAAGGCTGGCATCGGGAAATGTGGCTTCATCTTTTACAGCCCTTCAAGTTACATGCACACATCAGGGTGGTACATTAGGATATGAAGTAAATAATAACGATTTTCTTTGCCCCAATCACGGAAGCAAATTTTCTACTACCGGTGCCGTTATAAATGGGCCTGCCGTAGCAGCATTAAAAAGTTATACAATTAATATTTCAGGAAACACAATGATCATCACCGGTTAATTTATTATGTTACATTTTTAATGATGCCGTCAAACGATCTTAAACCAATTAATTTTTCGGAAATAAATCCTTCGGCATATTCAACACCAATCCTTTTTCCAAACATCATCGCTCTCGATGTTACTGTTTCTAAGAACTGCGATGATGAAATATATGTTTGCGGTTCGTTTAATCCGGGATTATAAAATTGTGTTTCATAACATAGAATGGCTTCCAGTTTTTTTTTCATGTGTGCCGAGATATCTATTACAAACGAAGGTTGAAGATACCTGTCCTGGATATAATGTAAAACCAGTGATGGCCGCCATGCTTCCTGATTTTTACCGGCATCAACAGTTATTATTTTTCTAAGTCCCGAAAGAAAAGCCGCATCGGCAACGAGTTTGGCGCTGCGGCCATGATCTGGATGTCGATCGGCAGGCGCATTGCAAAAAATAATTTCGGGTCGATATTTTCTTAAAACCTGAATTACTTTTCTCTTATTGGCTTCATCATTTTCAAAAAAGCCATCAGCCATTTCAAGATTTTCTCTTACAGAAACGCCTAATGATTTTGCGGCATTTGCTGCTTCGGCATTACGTGTTTCGGCATTGCCCCGGGTACCTAATTCGCCACGTGTTAAATCAACAATACCAACTTTTTTGCCTTCGGCCATTGAAACAAGAATAGAGCCGGCACAGCCTAATTCCACATCATCAGGATGTACACCGAATGCTAAAATATCTAATTTCATATTTTTAATTTATAACAGATAAATTTTATTTAATTTGTTGAACAGAATAACCGAACGTACAAGAGATCGACGTCCGCCCGTTGCGGCACGTACGGGCAACAGGTGCTGCAAAAAACTATATCGCTCGTCAACAAAAAAATAATTCGTACACCACAATATTACGCCAAAAACAAAACCCAACCGCGGTGGTTGGGTTTGTAATATGATTAAAACGAATTTATGCTTTTGCCTTTTTCGCGTAACGTTTATTGAATTTATCGATACGGCCGGCAGTATCAACCAGCATGTTTTTACCTGTATAAAAAGGATGCGATGTGTTAGAAATTTCCAATTTAATTAATGGATATTCTTTACCGTCTTCCCATTGAACAGTTTCTTTTGTTGCTGCGGTTGAGCGGCTTAAAAATGAATAACCGTTACTCATGTCTTTGAAGACAACGAAACGGTAATTAGCAGGATGGATACCTTGTTTCATATTTTTGATTTTAGGTTGTACGGATTTTGCCGTACGATTATTTAATAATTTTTGGATGGCAAAGGTAAGTTTCGGGAGCTTTGCAGCCAAATGAAATTAGTTTTGCCCCCAAATGCAATACAGGCTTAGCTTTTCATATTCTCGAATTGCAGCGGAAGCCCGAAATTTCCAGATTTGCAAAGTGCAATTACTTCCTGCAGGTCATCGATTTTTTTGC
>DATAMD010000024.1:0-3216 GCA_036260755.1 Chitinophagaceae bacterium
TATTTTTTGTAAGGAGGTATCTGACTGCCCAAACACTGAAACAGTCATAAAGGATATAACTATAACTAATGAAAATGTAAGAATTATGTTGTTTCTCAAAGCTGTCAGTTCCAATTTTAAAGGAAAGTTTATTTATCGTACTACTGCAACATTTAACACAATTACAAACTTAACTGCCCCTGATTCTCTAAACAATAGGTATTTTCACCTACTACTCAGCCCGAAAAAAATATTATAAAAATATTTTGGGGAAAATTTCTATTTCCATAAATTGCATTACCCCCCTTCCTTGGTTTATGCAATCTCCCCCGCTGTTAAAACAAAGGATTAACCTTTATTGATGTATTACTAATTGTTTTTTATGTTCACTATTGCTTTGGTGGAAGACCACGTTTTTGTCAGGCGTGCTTTTAAGCATTTCATTTCTGAAATATGTAACTGCAGGGTTATTGCAGAAGCTTCCAACGGAAAAGAATTATTAGACTCTTTTGATTCGATACAGCTTAATCCTGATATTGTTTTAACCGATGTTCAGATGCCCGTAATGGATGGTAAAAAATTAGCAAGAGAATTGACTGTGCATTATCCCCAAATTAAAACCATCGCCATATCTGCATTATGTAATGAATATAATATGATTGATATGTTTAGGGCCGGCGCCAGGGGTTTTATCTCTAAACATACAGAGCAGGAGCAATTCACCCTTGCCGTAGCAACAGTGATGAATAACGATTATTATTTTTCGGATGCAGCAGGTAATATACTATCAACAGATTATCTTAAACAGGCGGCAGGGATGAAAACCTCATTAACCGAAAAAGAGTTATACTTTGTAAAGTTAAGCCTGTCCGACCTTCCTTATAAATCTATCGCCGATGAAATGCATATAAGCACCAGAACCGTTGATGCACACAGAGACAATGTGTTTAAAAAACTGAATATCAGAAACAGAACCGGTTTATTTCTGTATGCCTTAAAAAAAGGGCTGATTGATACGTGGTAAATAAGCAATAGGCCATTATTAAACAATTGTTCTCATCTGCTGCATTCAATTTTTTTTGTGATAAGGTATCGTACGGATTTTACTTTATAGCATAAAGTGATTTCAGGAAGAGACATACAATCGGCATGCCAATAGTTATAACATTTCGGGCAATCCCGTCAAGTTAAAAATTGTGAACGTAGAGCTCTGTTTATATTAAAAAAAGCGCAGTTTTTATTAAAGAAAATGTTATGCCGGTGATATTAATTCAATTGATAAAGTCATTGATTTCCCAACTAAAAAATATTTGGGCTCAACATCAAAGTCTAAAAGTTCAGTTGATCAAAATTTTGTAACTGAAATACCATTTAAAAAAATTGAAACAAAAGCCCTAATTCCTGTTCAAGATACTTTATTATCGAAGTTTTATGATCCTCAGTTGGTCAATCATTGCCTGATTGATTTCTCCGTTCATATTTTCGTTAGATTCTTCATATAAAATGGTTACTGTATGTTTTCCTTTTGATAACTGAACTTTGGTTGCATTAGTATAGCCCCAATTTGACCAGTCCTCTTTTCCTCTTTGCGGAAATAAGCTTGTTCCCACTTTTTTGTTGTCAATTTTTAATGTACGGATAGCGCATTTGTTTTCGGTGTTTATAGGCCCGTTACCGTTGGCATACCTGAAATCAAGTGCATAAACACCATCGGAAGGAATTGTAACTAAGATAGAAGATTCGGTATTTTCTGTTGCAGTTATTTCTATAAAACCACTGCCCGAAAATCCTTTATACGGAAGCAAGGATTTATTTGCACTGTTTTCCATTTCATATTTGCTAATAAAACAGTCGGAAGCCACTGCTAAAGGTTCACTGGCAAATGATTCCACCAATCGGGCATCCACTGCGATTACCTGATATTCGGCATAGCCTTCATCAGCAAGCAAAAGCTTTGTTGCAGTAGTTTTTGCCAGTTCTTTTCCATTCTTTAACACTTTGTATTTTACGGCACCGGTTATATTATTCCAAACCAGGGTTTTATTGCTATAACTTACAGAAGGTGCAGGCAACGATACATAATTCTCTACGGTATGTATAGTAACATTGGGTGCTTTATTGCCGGCTAATTTAATTTTAACCTTATGCCGCCCTCTCAGTTCTTTTGAAATTTCAGGAGTGGAAGGATTTCCATCTACTGTGAAGGATTTGATTTGATTGCCGTAGCCTTCTAATTCTATATCGAGCACTGCATTGCGATAGACAAAATTAGCAAGTGTACGCCCGCCTTTAAAAGCTTCAGGAACAAAAGGATTCAATCGTAATCCATTTTCTGCGAATTCAATTCCGAAAATTATTCTGTGAATAAGTGCCAGGCTGCCGGAAAGGCTCCACAGCATGTTACTTGAATTAATTTGAGTACCTGCAAAATCCCCGCTCGATGCCACAAAATTTTCTTTATTCGTGCCCCATAATGCTGCCGGGCGATAAACAGCAGCAATACTTTGCAATACCGCCTGCTCATTGCCGGCCTTAGCAGAGGCGAGGGCCCAATAGCTTTGCACAAAAGGCCATACGGCATCATTGTGATATGGCGGGATACCGGGAATTTGAGGAAAAATACAGGAAATACCAAAATCCATTATCGGAGTCTTACTGATTATCAGCTTTTGTTTATCCTCATCAGCAATGCCAAACAAAATACACAGGGCTTCGCCCAATGCTTCCGATCTTGGAGATAATATTTTATTGTTCCGTCCATATAAATATTGCCCGTAATAACCTTTTTCAGGCATCCATAAAAATTTGTTGATCCCTTTCTTGATTTTGTCAGCGACCTGCAAATGTTTTGCCGCAACAGATTTTGCGTTGAGCAGCGTTGCCATTTTACTCAACAAAATATTTGCCTGATAATGAACTGCATTTGTTCCCAGGCATTCTGATTCAGCAATATCAACAGGCTGCATCCATTGAGGGTAGGTTTCTTCCCGCCAATCCAGAAAACTCGATTCGCCTTTTACTAATCCTGTTTTTATATCATATATGTTTTGCAAATCATCCTCTATAGAATTTTTAATTATTTCATAAGATTGCTCCAGCCAATCCCTGTCTCCGGTTACTTTATATATTTCCCATGCTGCCACAGCCCATATCATCCGGTCTGTAGAACATGGGTAAGCTCCTCCTGTTCCTGTATCCTGAATAATTTTTTTCTTCTTATTTACTTTTTTCAACAAA
>DATAMD010000029.1:0-14519 GCA_036260755.1 Chitinophagaceae bacterium
CAGATGAGGCATGTTTGTTGGATAAGAAAAAATTCTTTCTTTTCTGAAAATTAAAATATATTTCAACTTTTATTGGCAGCTTTATTTATCTTCAAAACCGGTTTTAAATAAAATATTAATGGAAATTATTCATGTTAGCGCAGAGTGTTACCCCGTTGCAAAAGCAGGAGGCTTGGGCGATGTAGTTGGCGCACTGCCTAAGTACCAATGCAAAGCAGGGCATATTGCAAAAGTGGTAATGCCTATGTACCACACAAAATTTTTAGCTGATAATGAATGGGATATTGACTTTCTGGGCAACGCAAATTTGGGCGATTATTTTTTTAATTATACCATCATTAAAGAACGCACTAATAAATTAGGTTTCGATTTATACCTCGTTGATATTTTTGGATTACTCGATCGCGAAAGAGTGTATGGTTATGATGATGATGCGCAAAGGTTCATGGCATTTCAAATAGCTGTAGTTAACTGGATGAGTAAATGGGAACATAAACCGGATGTGGTGCATTGCCACGATCATCATGCCGGGCTTATTCCGTTCATGATGAAAAATTGTTTTGCGTACAAAAACCTTAATTATGTACCAACTGTTTTTACAATTCATAACGGGCAATATCAGGGTGCAATGGATTGGAGTAAAAGCACCAACATACCTGAGTATGATTCATGGAAATGGGGCGATCTAGATTGGAACAACAGCATCAATCCATTAGCCAGTGCTGTTAAATGCGCATGGAAAGTTACAACGGTTAGTCAAAGTTATCTCAACGAATTGCGCCATAACAGTAATGGTTTGGAAGATTTGTTTGAATATGAAAGAGGAAAATGTATTGGTATTTTAAACGGAATTGATAATGACGTCTGGAACCCCGAAACAGATTCGTATCTGTTCGAAAATTTTAAACTATCAACGGTTGTTACGGGCAAGAAAAAAAACAAAGAAGAACTCTGTAAAAGATTTGGATTAAATGCAGATGTTCCGTTAATCATTTTTATCGGAAGATTGGTAGGAGAGAAAGCTGCCGAAATTTTACCCGATGCCATTTCATCAGTTTTATTTAACATGAAGGATCAGGTTAGTTTTTTAATTTTAGGAAGCGGCGATACGCATATTGAATGGCAATTAAGCAGCATGAATGATAATCATCCCAATTATTATCATGCAGTAATTGGTTATGATGAAACATTATCTCATAACATGTATGCAGGTGCCGATTTTTTATTAATGCCCAGCAGGGTAGAGCCATGCGGATTAAATCAAATGTACGCTATGCGTTACGGTACTGTGCCGATGGTGCGAAGTACAGGTGGCTTGCAGGATACTGTTGTTGATATGGGCGATTGGGAAGGGTTTGGGATACGGTTTAATAATGCAACAGTAAGCGATGTACATTATTCTGTTAGCCGTGCCGTAAGTGTTTATCAGGATAAAACACATTTTAACTGGATGCGGAAACACATGATGCAGATAGATCATAGTTGGGAAAGTACAGTTGAACAATATTTCAATATTTACCGGTCATTGAAGTAATAATAATATATTTATATTCACTAAATAAATTTCGAAACAAAACCTAAGCAGTCTATGTCATCAATATCAAATTCAGTCATCTCTATTATCCTTGGTGGTGGTGCAGGAACCAGATTATATCCTTTAACATCAACCCGCAGTAAGCCTGCCGTGCCTATTGCCGGAAAATACAGGTTGGTTGATATTCCTATCAGCAATTGTATTAATTCAAACATCAACCGCATGTTTGTATTAACACAATTTAATTCTGCTTCATTAAATAAACATATAAAAAATACCTATCATTTCAGCGCATTCAGTACAGGTTTTGTTGATATTCTTGCAGCTGAACAAACGCCCGATAATCCCGGTTGGTTTCAGGGAACAGCCGATGCTGTTCGCCAATCGCTTCGCCATATCAGCAATTTAGATTTCGAATATATTTTAATATTAAGCGGCGATCAATTATATCAAATGGATTTTGCCGAGATGATTGCCGAACACAAAAAAAAGAATACTGATATTTCTATTGCAACTATTCCGGTTGTTGCTAAAGAAGCTTCTGAATTCGGAATTTTAAAAGCCGACCGTAATAATATTATCACATCATTTATTGAAAAACCTAATGCAGAAGTATTGGGCGATTGGATAAGTGATACAGGCACCGAAATGCAGGCTGCCGGAAGAGTTTATTTAGCATCGATGGGTATTTATGTTTTCAGTAAAAAAGTTTTGTATCATCTATTAAAAGAAGAATATCCCGATGCAACCGATTTCGGAAAAGAGATCATGCCTCATTCTATTGAAAACTATAAAGTATCAAGTTTTCAATATGATGGTTATTGGACCGACATTGGAAATATTTATTCATTCTTTGAAGCAAATCTTGCATTAACTCAGGAGATTCCTCCGTTTAATTTATTCGATAATAATAAAATTGTTTACACGCGTGCAAGAATGTTGCCTCCTGCAAAAATCAGCGGTACTACTTTAGAAAAAACAATTATTGCAGAAGGTTCAATAATTAATGCAAGCCGGTTGGAAAGTTGTGTGGTGGGTATCCGTGCACGAATTGGTTACGGAACTACAGTTGTAAATACTTATATCATGGGTAACGATTATTACGAAACATTGGAAGTGATGGCAGAAAATATAAGTAACGGCATTCCTAAAATAGGCATTGGCGAACGTTGTTATATTAAAGATGCATTGATTGACAAAAATTGCCGAATTGGAAACGATGTAAGAATTAACGGCGGTAAGCATTTGGAGAATACCGATCATTCTTTATATACTGTGAAAGATGGAATTGTTGTGGTAAAAAAAGGTGCGATACTGCCCGACGGATTTGTAATTTAACTAATACTAAAAACATCCCTTGCGGATGTTTTTTTATTGTACTTTTATCGTCGTGTATTTTTTACATATTTCATTAAACGATTGCTATGGCATTTACAAACAATTTAACTGCAACATCTAACAGCAGTAAACCTGTGCTTAGTTTCTGGAAAATCTGGAATATCAGTTTTGGATTTCTCGGTGTTCAAATTGGTTACTCTTTACAAAATGCAAATACAAGCCGGATACTTTCTGCAATTGGAGCCGACCCGCATCATCTTAGTTTATTTTGGTTGGCAGCTCCGCTGGCAGGATTAATTGTACAACCCATTGTTGGTTTATCGAGCGATAAAACATGGACAAAATTAGGAAGAAGAATTCCTTTTATTTTAGGCGGCTCACTTGTTTCGGCATTGGCCATGTTCTTCATGCCCAATTCCGAACACTTCGCAGAACTGTTGCTGCCATTGTTTTTTGGCGCAACAATGTTGTTGTTAATGGATACATCTTTTAATGTAACCATGCAACCTTTCAGGGCATTGGTAAGCGATATGGTTCCTGAAAGTCAGCGCAATAAAGGTTATGCCATTCAAAGTTTTTTAATTAATACCGGTGCATTTGTTGGATCGATGCTGCCATTTATTTTAACCAATGTTTTTCATGTAGCTAACGAACCGGCTGCCGGCGAAAAAGTGGCACCTACAGTTATTTGGGCATTTTATTTTGGTGGCGGTGCTTTATTGCTTAGTGTTTTCTGGACATCATTCCGCACCAAAGAATATCCACCCGAAGAATATGCGAAGTATAATAATATTGATACTGCCGAAAAAACAAAAATGTCTTTTTTCGATTTGTTGAAAAATATTCCGACTACCATGTGGCAATTATCGGTAACACAATTTTTTTCATGGTTTGCCTTGTTTTTAATGTGGGTTTTTACAACACAGGGCATTGCACAAAACATTTGGCATACCATTGATCCTAAATCAAAAGATTTTAATGATGCAGGAAACTGGACCGGTGTAATCTTTGCAGCATACAGTTTGTTTGCAGCATTATATTCGTTGGCATTAACGCCGCTGGCAGATAAGTTTGGCAGAAAAAATACTTATATGATTTCGTTGCTTGCCGGCGGATTAGGTTTAATGTCGATGATGTTTATTACCGATAAAAATTTATTATTTATTCCTATGATCGGTGTTGGTATTGCATGGGCGGCAATACTTGCATTGCCTTATGCAATTCTTTCTTCATCATTGCCCGCAAAACAAACAGGTGTGTACATGGGCATTTTTAATGCAACCATTACCATACCTCAGATTGCTGCGGGTTTGTTGGGTGGCATTGCATTAAAATTATTGGGAGATAATGCAATAAATGTAATTGCTTTGGCAGGAGCATCGATGATTGTTGCAGGAATATGTGCCAAGCTGGTGATCACATCGAAAAAATAATTTAGTGCAATACACTATCGTTTTTTTTATTTGTATTGATTGAAAGGAATTATTGATAATTTTATATTGTAAATGAATTTTTTACCGTATCAATTTATAATTTTCAATCATAAATTTAATTACATGAAAAAGATAACAATTTTATTGTTGATATTGTCCGGTTCAGTTATTGTAAAAGCGCAGGACTTTGGTCAGATCATTGCCGGTTCATTGCCCGATGCAAATAAATATGCCGGTGCTTATCTGCAACCTTTTGGCGAAGGAGAAATTTATAATCTTTCGCGTGGATGGTATTCAACAGCAAGGGCACATAAATTTTTAGGTTTCGATATTTCAATTAATGTGCAGGCAGCAATTGTGCCAACAGAAAAACAAAGTTTTGTTTTTAATAATGCCGACTATAATACTTTTAAATTACACGGTGGCGCATCATCAGCCTCACTTCCAACATTTGTTGGCAGCGGTACATCAACACAACAGATTGATGTAACAACAACTGCAAATGTAAACGGGCAATCGCAAACAGTTACAACAAACTTTACGGCACCAACAGGCATTGGCGATGATTTTAAAAAGAACATTTCTTTTGTTCCTGTTTCGGTTCCATTGCCGGTAGCACAAATAGGAATTGGTTTGTTTAAACATACCGATCTTAAAGTTCGTTATTTTCCCAAAACAGATTTCAGTAATGTATCCATCGGAGTATTTGGTGTTGCATTGCAACACGAATTCAGTAAATATCTTCCTTTCATTAAAAAAGTTCCGTTCCTGCATTTATCTGCATTGGCAGGATACAGCAGGATTGATGCAAACTATAAACCAAAATTCGATCAGAATTCTTCGGTACAAAGCACCAATGCTGTTGCAGGTTATAATATTTCTGCATTCACTTTGCAGGGAATTGCTTCGGTTAAATTTTCTCTTCTCGAACTTTATACATCAGTTGGATATTCTACCGGAAAGTCGGATATTAATTTAACCGGCGATTATACCATTACATATAATACAGGATATCCGCCGCCAAACGATAAAGTAACTGCTCATCAAAAAGATCCGGTTGCACTTTCATATACTGCTGGCGGCATCACAAACACATGGGGAATAAGATTAAATCTTACTATATTAAAAGTTTATGCCGATTACACTTTTGCAAAATATAATGGAGTGGGTGTTGGTATTGCTTTAGCACTCAGGTAAAATCCTTTTTATGAAATATAAGTTTACGGTTTTTGTTGTTGCATTTTTTTGCATCACACTAAATATTTATGCCCAGTATGCAACAGTTTATCCAACCAATTGGTGGGTTGGAATGAAGCATAATAAAATTCAGTTGCTCATTAAAAGCGATCATGAACAATTTAATAAAGAGCAGCTTCGAATAAATTATCCCGGCATTACACTTACAAAAATAAATCAGTTAGATAACAGTAAATATATCTGTGCCGATATTACCATTGCCAATACTGCAAAAGCCGGAACAGTTAAAATTGAATTTGTTTCGAACAAAAAAATTAATTCTGTTGAATGGCAGTTAAAAGAAAGAAGAAAAGGAAACGGCACACAATATGCGCAGGGTGTTAATTCAACCGACCTGGTTTATTTAATTATGCCCGATCGTTTCAGTAATGGCGATACAACCAACGATCATGTTGCCGGAATGAGAGATCAATCATTAAACCGCAACGAAATTTACGATCGTCACGGCGGCGATATGCAGGGCATCATCAATCATCTCGATTATCTGCAAAACCTTGGTATCACTGCATTGTGGATGACACCGGTAATTGAAAATGATGAACCCAACCGTACAGAACATGGTTATTCATTCACCAATCATTATAAAATAGATGCACGTTTGGGCGGTGCCGAAACGTATAAAAAATTAAGCGATGCATTGCATCAACGCGGCATGAAATTAATTCAGGATGCAGTGTATAACCATGTTGGCAGCGAAAATATTTTTATTAAAGATCCGCCAACAAAAGATTGGTTTCATCAATGGCCAACCTATACCGGAACAAATTATAAGGATCAGGTTTATTTTGATCCTTATGGTTCTGCAAAAGAAAAAAAGATTTTAACCGATGGTTGGTTTACGCCGAAGATGCCCGATGTAAATCAATCCAATCCTTATTTTGCAAATTTTTTAATTCAACATGCCATTTGGAGCGTGGAAGAGTTTGGTGTGGATGGATGGAGAATCGATACTTATATTTTTAATGATCTTAATTTTATGAATCGTTGCAATGCAGCTTTGGTTGAAGAATATCCTAAAATGACAATGTTCGGCGAAACATGGGTTCACGGAACAGCAAACCAGGCTTACTTTACAGCCAATAATTTTAATATCCCTTTCAAAAGCAATTTGCTGGGAGCAGCAGACTTTCAAACTTTATTTTATGGAATTATTCCTGCATTGACTCAGAACTTTGGATGGACTGACGGCGTAAATAAATTATACACAACATTAAGTAACGACTTCCTGTATAAGAATGCAAATAACAATGTTGTGTTTTTAGACAACCACGATCTTACCCGTTTTTATTCGGAGATGAAAGAAGATATAAATAAATTAAAGATGGGAATTGCATGGTTGTTTACAACCCGCGGTATCCCTCAATTATATTACGGCACTGAAGTTTTAATGAAAGGAGAGAAGAACCCTGCTGATGGTTGGGTGCGTTTGGATTTTCCGGGTGGATGGAATGGCGATAAGAAAAATGCTTTTACACAGGAAGGATTAACTGATGAAGAAAAAGGTATGTTGCAATACACAAAGATATTAGCAAATTTTCGCAAGCAATCATCAGCCATCACAAAAGGGAAGTTGATGCAATATATTCCTGATGATGGTTTGTATGTTTATTTCCGTTACGATAATAATCAAACCATCATGTGTGTGATGAATACAAGCGATAAAGAAAAGCAAATTGATTTTAAAAAATATGATGAACGCACAGCAAATTTTTCGAAAGCTGTTGATATAGTTAACGGAACATCATACAACAATACATTTTCAATTCCTGCAAAAAAAATGTGGGTGCTGGAACTAAAAAAATAATTTACAACAACGCTGCTTTTTTAAATGGATCGGCATATTTGCCCCAGTCGCTGAAACTTTCTTTCAAACTTTCTTTTAAAGCAGCGCTGTTCATTTTTTTCCCTTTGACAGGAATTTTAAAATCAGTTTCTTTTACCGGAATTGAAATTAGTTTGGTGGCAAACCATGTAATGTGTTCGTGCGGAAGTGCAACGCCCAATATCATGCCGGGCAAGCCTGTAAAGGATTCGGGGCCACCGGGAGTTATAATTTCATCGGTATAAAATGCAACCACATAAATCGAATCCATAATAATTGCATTGGCCCTTCGGCATTCGAAACCGGCAATTGTTTTTCTCTCGTCGGTAATTTTCCAACTAATTTTTCTTGTGCTGTCAGTTATTAAAAAATATTTTTCAAATAAATTTTTTTCACTGATAGATTGTTGTTTATCTAAATCGGTATAAATAATATTATCCTGTGCCGGTAATGCCCACCAATTATTTATTTTATTGTTTTCGGCAACTTCTCTTCCCGGTTTGTATAAAGTTTTGTTGTTGCTGAACAAAAGATTAAAATAGTTTGTTTGAAATTTTGGTAACGCTTTTTTATATTCATCCTGCCATAAACCGTCTCCGCTAATTTGAGAATGTAAATTAATTTTTCGCTCAAACTCAATCCTGCCTTCGGTTACAAAGCGACTGTTTTGCGCAGTTGAAGATTGAATAATCAATGAAATAAAAATCAAACAATTAATCTTTTTCATAAAATAATTTTTAATTAGTATCTCCAGTCATCATCCTTCTTGGGATTGTTTTTATTAAAATTCCATATCACCGAAAGCATAAAATACCGTTGAATGGTAGTGTAAGTATTTTGCGAAATAAAGTTGCTGTTTACGGTTCGGTTAAATCCTTTGTTCTGATTTAAAATATCGTTTGCCGAAACCCTTATCAGCAAAGCATCATTCTTTAAAACTTTTTTATCGAACCATAAATTCCAGAAAATAACATTATTATTATTATCGAATGCACTTGTTTTTTGCCTGTAAATAAAATCGCAATCGGTATGCAAGTGCCATTTCTTCGGAAAATAAAAATCCAGATCAGGATGAATGGTGTATGTCCAGTAATGTGTGGTTATATTTTGCTGAACAGATGATGTGCTGGTTGTATAAGTTGCATCGGCACGTAAACTGTTATCTAATTTTTTTTCTTTCGATTGACTGACATTGAAGCCAAATGTATAGTTGTTGCTGTTGGTTATATTGCTTAATCCGTTTATAATATTTGCATTTTGATCAATACCGAAATTGCTGTTAAAACCCAATCTCAATTCAGGTTTTTTTATTTTGAAATAATAATTCAAATACCCGGTGATTGAATAATTGCCGTTAACATTAATTGTTTGCAAAACCCTTCTTCCCGAACTATCAACATTATTGTTATTACTGAAAGCATTTTCAGTAAAACGATAATTGATACTGGCATAAAAAAACCTGTTTTCTAATGTTTTATAATCCTCAAAACCAAGATTGATATTGTTTGTGAAGGATGGTTTTAATGCAGCATTGCCAACTACAATATTTAATGGGTCATCATTAGTTTTTACAGGTTGAATTTGCTGCAAAGATGGTTGTGCTGTATTTCCATTATAGGAAAAATACAGATGTTTTTGGCTTGTAAAAGAATAACTAAATCTTGTTTGCGGAAACCAATTAATAAAATTTCTGTTTGTTTGAATATTGGCATTATTATCCTGTTGTATAAAATTGGTGAATCCAATATTATTTCCAATGTTGAATTTTATTTTTTTACTGATGAAGGAATACGACAACCCGGTTTTATGAGTAAGATAATTGAAAGTATAATTGTTACTGTAAGTGCTGTCTAAAATATTGTATAAACCATTAGCATCTTTGTTGAACGAGCTTCTGTTCGATAAACTGTTATTTACAATTAATTCGTAATTGGCAACAAGCGATGATGCGGTTGAAAGCGGTTCGGTGTAAGTAAATTTACTGTCGAATGCAAGCGATTTATTATTGCTTGTTTTATATTGATCTGTTATTTGTGTTGATGGAGAAGCGGGGTCGCTGTTATAAAAATTATTTTTCGAGAATAGCTTGCCGGCAGAGGTTTTCAGCGAATAGTTTTCTTTAACATCAATCGAAATTGTTCTTCCTTTTTTGTGTAATTTTTTGCGCCATAAGATGTCGGTGTTTAAAGAATTATTATCACCATCGGCAGTAATATTTCTGTTCCCGTTATTTACAATGGTGCTGCTTTTAGTAAGTGCTTCGGTGATGTAATTATTTATTGTTGATTTATGCTCTGTTGTTCCGTCGGTTACTATTTTTAGCGATGATGTTGAATCAAACTGAAATTCGTAAGTGCCATTTAATTTATTTCGTAAAATTTTATTATTAAAATTTTGTGTTTGGTTATTGTAATATAAAGTATCGGGTAAAATATATTCGGTATTGGTTTTGTTTTCGCCGTCAACCATAAATTGCAATGCTTTATAATTCAGGTTGATTGATTGTTTATCATCGTTCCATTTATTATTAAAATGCAACCCGCCGGTTTGTACCAAAGGTTTCCCCTGCCCATTATATCGTCCGCCCCAACCTGTAATATCATCGTTATCATATGCCTGATACATATAGCCATCATCAGATATTCCGGTAACAGCATCACTCATGCCCATGCTGTTTTGATCTTGCCAGCCCAATCCTGTTTTACCGGTATTTGAAACAATTCCAAATGCTGCAATTTTTTGTTTTCGTTTAAACGAATTTATCATCACTTGATTATCGAAATAACCATCTGTTCCACCACCTGCATTTATTTTTCCGAAATAACCATTCTTTTTATCATCCTTCAATTTTAAATTAATTGTTTTTGTTTTTTGCCCGTCATCAATTCCGGTAAATGTTGACTGATCACTTTTTTTATCAAATACCTGAACTTTATCAACCATATCGGCACGAATATTTTGAGTAACCAAAGTTGGATCATCACCAAAAAATTCTTCTCCATCTACCAAAACTTTTTGAACTTTTTCGCCCTGTGCAGTTATTTGTCCGGTTTTATCAACTTGTATTCCCGGTAATTTTTTCAGTAAATCTTCAACGCTGGCATTGGCTGGTACATGAAAACTATCGGCTTTATATTCTGTTGTATCGCCCTTTAATCTAATGGTGCCAATACTTTGCCGTACTACCACTTCCTGCAACAAGTGTGCTTTGGTAATCATGCTGATCATTCCAAAATTGATGGACGAATTTTCTGCTACCGAAAAAGTATCGGTATAATCGGCATAGTTGGGATAAGTGATAAGTAAAATATATTTTCCTTTTGCAATGCCGTTCAGTTCAAAATCTCCATGCTCATTTGCTCTTGAATATTTTTGAAGAACAGAATCTTTTGCCTGCAATAAACTGATGACTGCATTTGGAAGATTTGTTTTGCCGATGGTATCCGAAAGCATCCCTTTTACAGATGCGTTTTGAGAATAGGCAGAAGAAACTATTTCAAAAATTATAAATAAAAGAAGCACCAATTTCCTCATAATTCTTTTCAGTGTTGGGAATAAGACATTATCAAAAATTAACAATGAATAAGAAAACAAAATATGTTATTTATTTTTCAACGGCAATTTTTTTTTTGAAACTATTATTTGATTGGTAATAATAATTGTATGCGGAATATTATTTTTATGCAGGCTTATGCTGATCTGTAAATCAAATTTATTATCATGAAAAAATTAATTTTCTGCTTAACCATTGCAGCAGGTGTATTTAATGCAAGTATTGCTCAGCGAACCGCAGGTAACAACCGTCAGGAAGCTGCAAATAATTCAATAACTACTGCAACAAACAGCACAACTGTTGCAAGAATTAATTTTAAAACCGATTCAACAGTTACCGTTAAAAATGAAATAACCATCAGAGGAGAAAAAGTACCTTATGTTGCCATTGCGGGAACAGCACCTGTAGTGGATGCAGATGATCAATCCGTTGCCAATGTTTTTTATACTTATTACGAACGAACCGATATAAAAGATAAATCAACAAGGCCATTGGTTATTTCATTTAATGGTGGTCCGGGTACACCATCGGTTTGGATGGAAATTGGTTATACCGGTCCACGTATTTTAAATGTTGATGATGAAGGTTATCCGGTTCAACCATACGGTATGAAAGATAATCCGCATTCTATTTTAGACGTTGCCGATATTGTTTATATCGATCCTGTTAATACCGGCTTTTCTCGCCCGTTAATTAAAGATGGCGTTGCACAAAAATTTTTTGGTGTAAATGCCGATATAAAATATCTCGCAGCATGGATCAACTCTTTTGTAAGTAAATATAAACGTTGGGCATCGCCAAAATTTTTAATCGGCGAAAGCTATGGTACCACAAGGGTTTCGGGACTTGCATTAGAATTACAGGATGCGCAATGGATGTATTTGAATGGTGTGATTTTAGTTTCACCAACCGATCTGGGCATTGAAAGAAGCGGCCCTGTTGGTGCTGCATTGTTTGTGCCTTATTATGCAGCCACTGCATGGTATCATAAAGCATTGAATAATGATTTGCAGAAAAAAGATCTCACAGATTATTTACCCGAAGTAGAAAAATTTACTGTTGATGAATTAATTCCTGCCATCACCAAAGGCGGAAGTTTAAGCGATGATAGCAGAAAAGAAATTGCTGCTAAATATGCACGCTACACAGGCATCTCGGAAAAAGGAGTGCTCGAACATAATTTCGAAATGCCTACCGGTTTTTTCTGGAAAGAATTATTGCGCGATAAGGGTTATACTGTTGGAAGATTAGACTCAAGATATTTAGGTATAGATAGGCAGAATGCCGGCGAACGGCCTGATTATAATGCAGAACTTTCTTCATGGGAACATTCCTTTATGCCAGCCATGAATATCTATTTGCGTGATGAATTAAAATTTAAAACCGATTTAAATTATTATTTATTCGGCCCCGTTTATCCATGGGATAGAACAAACGATAAAACCGGATTTAATCTGGGCAAAGCGATGGCCGAAAATCCGTACATGCATTTGCTGGTTCAGTCAGGATATTATGATGGCGCCTGCGATTATTTTAATGCAAAATACAGTATGTGGCAAATTGATCCGAGCGGTAAATTAAAAGACCGTATGAGTTGGGAAGGATACAGAAGCGGCCACATGATGTATTTACGAAAAGATGATCTGGCAAAAGCAACCGAGAGTTTAAGAAAATTTATTGCGGCATCCATCCCTAAACCCGGTACACCTGCCAGGTATAAAGAATAATTAATTCGATTAATAAAAAATGCTCCAGATTTATCGGAGCATTTTTTATTAATAAACTTTATTTCTTTTTCAATAAAAGTTGATCCAAGTTTTCGTGCGCCAACGCAAATCCTTCTTTAAAGCCCATGCTAACCAATTGTTCCAGCGCTTCCCCACTCTGAAAATTAAGTGTGGTGGTTACTTTGGTAGTATCTTCTTTTTCTTCCAGAAAATTATTCTCCCAGTAAGTACTTGGAAAAGATGGGTTGATGGTTTTATGTTCATCACAAAAACCGTCTTTTGCCGAAAAAAAATCGTGCGGCTTAATGTTGATATAGTTTACTAAACACCAATGTTTTTCGCCGGCAGGACTCAACATATAATAAAACCAATAACCGCCTTCAGAAAAATTTATCTCTTTGGTAATACGGATTGGGTGCCCACCACTGTTCAAGAATTTTGCTTTTGGTATAAGCATCCCAAACTAAATCTTTCGATGCACTGAAAGAACGTTCAACAATTATTTGCTTTGCTTCTTTGTTAATGTTATAAATTGTTTTCATGTTATTTTCTTTGTGCGCTGATGTGTATAAAATTTATTTTTCGAGATAATTTTTTAAAGAAGTACCGATAATTGCATTCCAGCCAGCAACAAAATTTTCTTTCTTAAATTCCGGAACAACATCGGTTGGAAATGAATCTAAGCCGCTATGTGTTAATTTTAAAAGCGTATTATCGCCCTGCACAAATAATTCAAAACACACATACGAAATGCCGCTGTAACCATCATAGCGCCAACTGTAGGTTAATTTTTTTTCGGGTATTACTTCGGTAACTTTTAAAAGATGCAGCCATTGTTTATTTTTATCTCCGCCATAAAACTCAAACTCAAATCCAACTTCGGGCTTAAACGCTTTTAAATCAAAATACCATTTACGCATTTCATCTTTGTCTGTAATAGCTTTCCACACTAATGCTACCGGTGCTTTAAATACACGTTCCAAAACAAACGGCTCAAATGTTTTTGATAAATAAACATTTAATTTTTCAACGTTTTGTTTTAATCCCTCATCTGCTTTATGTGTTTTCACTACGGCATCAAACACTTCTTTGCTTTCAAAAAGCATGTGCCAATCGAGCAATGTTTTTTCATGTTCACCCGTAAATTCAATGGTGGCAATAAAGTTGGGATTGAAGTGCCGGAAAACAATTTTTTTATAGGGGATGATCTCCGAAAAAATACTTCTGTTTGGATAATTTTTTCCATCGGGCCCATGCATAGTTAATACCCATTCGCCGCCGGGTTGCAGATCCATTTTGTGAATGGTGTTTGTAAAATCTTTTGGCCCCCACCAGTTTGTGATATGATCGGGATTGGTGAATACTTCCCATACTAATTCAACAGGCGCATTCAGTATTCTTGAAATACGCAATTCTCTGTCTGATGCTTTATTTTTTTCTTGTGGCATGTTTTTTTTGTTTTTGTATTTTAGATAAATAATTGTCTAACATGTCAAACCTTTCTTCCCACATTTGCTGGAAAGGTGCCAGCCAATCGGTTACTTCTTTTAATTTTTTTACTTCTATCTGATAATAAATTTCACGGCCGTTTTGTTTGCTTTTTACCAGGCCGCATTCCTGTAATATTTTAATATGCTTCGAAACAGCCTGGCGGCTCGAATCAAATTTTTCTGCAATGGCATTGGGTGTCATGCTTTGCAGCATAATTAAACTGATGATGGCCCTGCGTGTGGGATCGGCTATTGCCTGAAAAATATCTCTTCTCATTTTGTGCAACTATTCGGTTGCAAATATATATGCAACTTTTTGGTTGCGCAAAATTTATTTTTATTTCGGAGGTGAAGAATAAAAAATT
>DATAMD010000030.1:0-1828 GCA_036260755.1 Chitinophagaceae bacterium
ATAAACTTCAGGCATTAGGCTTAAAAATTCTTACAAATAAAAATACTTCTGAGATTTTGGGTGATAAATGCATTAGAGGGATGCAGTTTACAGATAACACTGAAATTAATGTTGATATGCTTGTCATTTCTGCCGGTATTAAACCCAGGGATGAGTTGGCAAAACTCTGCGGATTAGAACTGGGGCAAAGAGGCGGGATTTTGGTGAATGAAAAATTACAAACTTCTGATCCTGATATTTATGCCATAGGCGAATGCGCTTTATATAACGGAATGATTTACGGCTTGGTTGCACCGGGTTATGAAATGGCCGAAATTGTTGCCACCAATTTAAGTAATGGCAATAAGGCTTTCACCGGTTTTGACATGAGTACCAAACTTAAATTAATTGGGGTTGATGTTGCCAGTTTTGGAGATCCATTTATTACCGGCGAATATGCCAGGACTGTTGTATTCGAAGATACAATGAAGGGAATTTATAAAAGAATTAATATTAGTAACGATGGTAAATATTTGTTAGGAGGTATTTTAATCGGCGATGCTGATGCGTATAACATGTTGTTACAAACAGCAAAAAATAAAGTGATACTTCCGCCTAATCCCGAAGATGTTATTTTAGGAAGCAGGGGTGGTGATACCGAAAATGGAGCAGGTGTTCTAAGCTTGCCCGATGATGCTCTTGTTTGCAGTTGCGAAAGTGTTACCAAAGCTGCTATTTGTAACTCGGTTATTGAAGGTGGTTGCGAAACTGTTGATGCAATAAAAAAATGTACTAAGGCCGGAACGGGTTGTGGCGGTTGCCTGCCAATGGTTAAAGACCTGATGCTGCATACAATGAAGGCTCAGGGAAAATATGTGCGTAATGTTTTGTGCGAACATTTTAACTACAGCCGCCAGGAATTGTACGACCTGGTAAAAATAAACCAGCTAAAAACTTTCGATGATGTTTTAAATACTTTGGGCAACGGCGATGGTTGCGAATTATGTAAACCTCCTGTAGCATCAATATTGGCAAGCCTTTGGAACGAAATGATCCTGGAAAAAGGCAACGCCACGGCACAGGACTCGAACGATAAATTTTTAGCCAATATTCAAAAAGGGGGTAGTTATTCGGTTGTGCCAAGAATTCCGGGCGGAGAAATTACACCCGATAAATTAATTGTTATCGGCTCCGTTGCTAAAAAATATAATCTCTATACAAAAATAACAGGTGGCCAGCGCATTGATATGTTTGGCGCACATGTTACCGACCTCCCAAAAATCTGGGAAGAATTAATTGCTGCCGGTTTCGAAAGCGGCCATGCTTACGGCAAATCGTTGCGCACTGTTAAAAGCTGTGTTGGTAGTACATGGTGCCGTTTTGGTTTGCACGATAGTGTAAGTTTTGCTATTGCAATTGAAGAACGTTATCGCGGCCTGCGTTCCCCTCACAAATTAAAAGGCGGAGTTTCCGGTTGTATCCGCGAATGTGCCGAAGCACAAAGCAAGGACTTTGGAATTATTGCTACCGAAAAGGGCTGGAACTTATATGTGTGCGGCAATGGCGGAAGCAAACCTCAACATGCACAATTACTTGCAATAGATTTAGACAACGAAACATGCATTAAATACCTCGACCGTTTTCTGATGTTTTACATCAAAACTGCCGATCCATTAACACGTACTGCAACATGGCTAAATAAAATGGAAGGCGGCATTAATTACCTGCGCAATGTAGTTGCCAACGACAGTTTGTGTATTGCGGCAGAATTGGAAACAGAAATGCAGGCATTGGTAGATAGTTATAAATGCGAATGGAAAGAAGCTATCGAAAATCCCGATATCCGTAA
>DATAMD010000031.1:0-1940 GCA_036260755.1 Chitinophagaceae bacterium
AATGGGTTATGATAAAAAAGATATTCATTTAGAATTATATGGGTAGAGGGTGTGAGGCACTAAGGAACGGAGACAAAAAACATAAAGGCTTCAAAATTATTTGAAGCCTTTATGTTTTTAAAACGTTCAGTTATGTTTTAACTGTTGAAGTGTGCGACGCAACAACAGCTTAATAGCATTTCAAAAGTTTAGTACAAAAAAAATATAACATTAGTGCCTTTGTGTGCCTCGTTGCCTCAGTGCCTCCTTACATCACCGCTTCGAGCACCAGATCTTTTACTTTGCTTAATAAAATTCTTTCCTGCTGCATGCTGTCGCGGTAACGGATGGTAACTGTATTATCTTCTTTTGTTTGATGATCGATGGTTACGCAAAACGGCGTGCCTATTGCATCCTGGCGGCGGTAACGTTTTCCGATAGCATCTTTTTCTTCATAAAAACATTTGAAATAAGGCTTGCATTCGTTCATTAATTCGCGTGCAATTTCGGGTAAGCCATCTTTCTTGGTTAACGGAAGAATGGCTAATTTATTTGGTGCAATTTTTTCGGGGATATGCAACACAACACGGCTATCAGTTGTGCCATCTTCTTTATTAATTGTTTCTTCGTGATAGGCGTTTGAAAGAATTAATAAAAACATCCTGTCCAACCCAATCGATGTTTCAATAACGTACGGAATGTAGTTGCCATAAGGCTTTCCGGTTGCTTCATCAACATCAGCATCAAAATATTGCATTTTCTTTTTGCTGTATAACTGATGTTGTGTTAAATCAAAATCGCTGCGGCTGTGAATGCCTTCTACTTCTTTAAATCCTATCGGAAATTCAAATTCAATATCGCAGGCTTCTTTGGCATAGTGTGCTAATTTAACATGATCGTGGTAACGATATTTTGCTGCATCAATCCCTAAACTTAAATGCCATTGCAAACGTGCTTCTTTCCAGTATTTATACCAATCGCCTTCGGTACCAGGGCGCACAAAAAATTGCATTTCCATTTGTTCAAACTCTCTCATCCTGAAAATAAATTGCCTTGCAACAATTTCGTTTCTGAAAGCTTTACCTGTTTGTGCAATGCCAAACGGAATTTTCATTCTTGCTGTTTTTTGAACATTCAAAAAATTTACAAAAATCCCTTGAGCAGTTTCTGGTCTTAAGTAAACAATATTATCATCAGGATTATCAGCAGCAACTGCACCGAATTCTGTTTTAAACATCAAATTGAATTGACGAATATCTGTCCAGTCATCATTATCGTCAGGCGAACCTTTGATTTTATTATTAATTATCAGATCCTTTAACTTGGCATAATCGTCAATTGCTAAAAATTCATCCATTCTTTTTTGAATCTCATTAGCCTTATCAATCAAAGCTTGTCCCCCTCTCTCTTGATAGATTTTTGATGCTTCAGCTTTTCCTATATCATCCCAACTCAATCCTTTTTTGGGTAAATCCTCTTCAATAGTTTTTCTTTTGATTTCATGTTCCTGAAATCTTAAAGATTCAACATAAGCTTCAATTAAATTATCAACTCGGTAACGTTTTTTACTCCCTTTATTATCAATCATCGGGTCGCTGAAATTATCAACGTGGCCACTCGCTTTCCAAGTTGTTGGATGCATAAAAATAGCAGCATCAATGCCCACAATGTTTTCGTGCAATTGCGTCATACTCTTCCACCAATAATCGCGGATATTTTTTTTCAGCTCACTCCCGTTCGGGCCATAATCGTACACCGCACTTAACCCATCATAAATTTCACTGCTCTGAAAAACAAAGCCATACTCTTTGGCATGCGAAATAATTGCCTGAAAATTGTTATCTTGTTGTGTGCTCATAAGGCTGCAAATATAGAAAGAAAAGGCACAGAGGCACAAAGGCAAAAACTAATTGAACATGGAAATATTTTTTATGTTACCGGCAGCAGAATATTAATTGGGC
>DATAMD010000049.1:0-1802 GCA_036260755.1 Chitinophagaceae bacterium
ACCCAACCAACTGTTTGCAACAATTTTATCTAACCAATCGGGAATAGAAAATAAATCTTTTGCTTCATCAGTTGCACAATTATCTGCAACACCTTTTGCAACTTTTACCAGCGTATCAATTCCAACAATATCGGCAGTACGGAAGGTGGCAGATTTTGGCCGGCCAATTATTGGCCCTGTTAACACATCAATCTCATCAATACTTAAATTTAATTTTTGCATGATATGAAAAATGCTCATGATACTGAATACACCAATGCGGTTGGCGATGAAAGCAGGCGTGTCTTTGCATAACACAGTTGTTTTGCCAAGAAACAAATCACCATATTCCATTAAGAAATCTACGATCGCAGGATCAGTATCCGGTGTTGGGATGATTTCTAATAATCTTAAATATCGCGGCGGATTAAAGAAGTGTGTACCGCAAAAATTTTTTCTGAAATCTTCACTTCTTCCAATACTCAGCATGTGAATAGGAATGCCCGAAGTATTAGATGTGATAAGGGTTCCGGGTTTTCTGAATTGTTCAACTTTTTCGTAAATGAGTTGTTTAATATCTAATCTTTCAACAACAACTTCTATGATCCAATCGCATGCAGCAATATCTTTCATGTTATCATCAAAGTTGCCGGTAGCAATATTTTTTACCACATCTTTTGTGAACACAGGCGATGGATTACTTTTAATGGCAGCGGCTAAAGCATCATTTACAATTTTATTTTTTAATGCAGGTTTTGCATCGGCAGCAACATCTTTTCCAACAATATCAAGCAATAAAACCTGGACACCAACACCTGCAAAATGGCAGGCAATGCGGCTTCCCATAACACCGCTTCCAAGAACTGCAACTTTTTTAATGGTACGTTTCATAACAACAAGCTTATTTTTTGGAATTTCAAAACTAACGGAAATTAGTTAGCTATGCAACTATTTTAATTCGAAGGTAAAATAAAATCCGTTTTAATAAAATCAGTAAAAGAAATATGACAGGGTTTTGTAAAAAATTAATATAAGTTGGATGAACGTTTAATTTTTTTAAGCGATTTGATAATTATCAAAAACTTATTTTTTGCCAAACTAAAAATCATATATTCAATTCCTGAAACGATGAATAAAAATTAAATAGCCTTATGGGAGATTTTCAAATAAAAAAAACACCGAAACAATACGATGCAATTATTGTTGGATCAGGCGCCGGCGGCGGAATGGCGGCTTATGTTTTAGCCAAAGCCGGATTAAAAGTTTGTTTGCTTGAAGCAGGTGCCAATTTCGATCCCGCAATTAATTCTGCTCAGTTTAAAAATCCATGGGAATCTCCCAGAAGAGGCGCCAGTACTAAGTTTCGCCCCTTTGGTGATTTTGATGGATGTTATTGGGGATGGCAGGTTGACGGTGAACCATACACACATGCCGAAGGCGATAAATGGGAATGGTGGCGAGCCAGAATGGTAGGCGGAAGAACCAATCACTGGGGAAGAATTTCGTTGCGTTTTGGACCAAAAGATTTTAAACGAACAAGCATTGATGGTTTAGGCGATGATTGGCCGATTGGTTATGAAGATGTAAAACCTTATTATGATAAAATCGATAAATTAATTGGTGTATTTGGAACAAATGAAGGATTGCCAAATGACCCTGATGGATTTTTTCTTCCACCACCCAAACCAAGATTACATGAATTATTTGTAAAGAAAGCTGCAACAAATATTGGTATTCCTGTTATTCCATCCAGATTATCAATTCTAACAAAACAATTGCCGGATAATAAAGAAAGAAGTTGTGTTTTTTGCGGGCAATGTAAT
>DATAMD010000055.1:0-6683 GCA_036260755.1 Chitinophagaceae bacterium
GTTGTAATAATAATCATCCATTGTTCATTAAACTTTTTTTCTCTAAACTCAATTGCACTCCAAACTTTCCCGATTTGTTTATCAAGCTTCTCAACAGCATCGGTTAGTTGCGGACTATCGCCAAACCTATGCCCCATATCGTCTGTATATTCCAAATATATCCACGATAAATCAGGAGCTTTTTGTTGCAGGGTAAAAGCTGCTTCATTTATAACTTTTTCATCAATCAGATTCATATAAGCCGATTGTTTATCGTGCGGAAATTGAGTAGTATCAAGCTCAAAACCATCAGCATAAAAATCTACTTTTAATTTGTTGGTACCGGCTAATCCATCGCCAATAAGTTTTGTTCTGTTATCGAGCCAACTGCTAAAAACTGCAATTGTTTTATTTGGGAATTGTTCTTTAAATAATTTGAATATTGTTGGATAATTATAATTAGGCTCTTTAATATCATTGCCCCAAACATTATGTTTATTAACCCATGTTCCGGTTAATAAACTGTTGTAACCAACAGCCGATATGGTAGGCGTTTGGTTATACGAATTTTTATCGCCGCCAACATGCGCTCTAACATAAGAACCTTTAAATTTTATTTTGTTTAAATTAGGTGTATTGGAATTTTCTATCACATCGGCCGGAATCCCGTCAGCAATTATAAAAACTGCTTTCTGAGCCGATACTTTAAACTGCAAAAAAATTATTAAAGCAAATAGCAAATACTGTTTCTTCATAAAAAATATTTAGGCCAAAATAATGTACAGTTTGCAATATTCGTTTTATAAAAAAAATGTTAACCAATAATTCATACACATTCAAATTCCTTTCGCACAGGGGAGGTGCTGCATTTAAATTAGCATGGTTGGTAAAATAGATTTATGTGCTAATGGCTCTGCAGAGAATAAATAATTAGAATTTAATTTTAACCTATTCTATTCACTTTGTATAAATAACCACTCGTTTAAAATATTAACAATGGTGTCTTTTACAAAAGGTTTTGTAACACAATCGTTCATTCCGGCACTTAAACAACGTTCCCTTTCGTCTTTTACAGCTGTTGCGGTAAGCGCAATGATAGGTGCCCTTTGCAACTTCTCGATTGTTCTGATAATTTTTGTAGCATCATACCCGTTCATCTCAGGCATCTGAACATCCATGAAAACAATATCGGGTAAGTTTGGAGTGCAATTGAGTTTAGAGAAAAAAAGTTTAATGAACAATGGATGATTATTATTACAACCGATCATGGCAGAGATGAATTAAACGGAAAAAATCATGGCGGGCAAAGCGACAGGCAAAGAAGTACATGGATCGTTTGTAATAAAAAACTGAATGAATATGCACATAATTTCAATCCGGGCATTGTAGATATCATGCCAACTCTTGCAAGTTTTTTGAAGGTAAAAATCGAAGATAAAATTGCCAAAGAAATTGATGGCATTTCATTGTTGGATACGATATCAATCACTCATCCCTCAATAAATATTTTTCAAAACAAATTAGATGTTAGCTGGCAAACAGTTAATAAAGAAGGCAATGTTTCTATATGGCTTTCTGCAACAAATGCGTATAAAAACGGGGCTTCGGACAATTATGTTTTATTAAAAACTGTTGCTGCAACAATGCAGCACGCTACAATTGATATAAAAAATTACCCATCCGATTTTTATAAAGTTGTGATACAGCCAAAATACAATCAAACAAACAAATGGTTTGTAAAATAGGTTGCGGTATGTTTATTTTATATTCGAAAAATAAATCACTTTAAAACAATGCTATCGCTGCTTCTTTGCAGCCTGCCGGCCTTTCTTTTTAACACGAGCCAAATAAAAAGAAGTACAGCACCGGCAGTAAGTGTTTTCAATAATATGGTTTATAATTTTGCCGACAATTTATCTGCAAACAATTTGGTCATGGTTGCGATAGCGGCATCATATTGTTCTAAATATTCTATCATTTTACCCTCGAGTGTTTGAAAGCTTTTGATATGCACTGTTTGGTTTACATCGGGGATAATAATTTTCCCTGTTCTTGAATAAGAACTGTCTTGTGAAGTAATTTTATAAGATATTATCATGTTTTTAGTACAACTGCATGGTTGTATAACTGCTATATCGCCGTTATAAAATATTTGAAAAGATCCCTGTTCTGTTATAACAGCAAAGATGGATGGAATAGAATCTATATTTAACTCTACTTTTTTATTGGCTATTTTTTGTTTAAAACTTTTATTAGAATTTAAGGTATTGGTAAAAACATTTACAGCTAAAGACGGGTTTAACATGTACTGATTACTGTTTTTAATTTTCCATTCTGTTATATAATTAAAAGTTTTACCTTTTGTATTGGAACTAACTATTGTTTTATAAAAATTATTAACCGAATCCGAATGAATAATAACATTATTTGCTTTATTGCTCTTTGTTTGGGTTTTATATCTATGCTCTACCACTTTATTTACACGGCTTGTTTGGCAACTGATAAGAGCAGTGCCGGTAAAAAAAAATAATACAAAACCACAGAAAACAAATTGCCTTAGATTTCATCATAAATATTTTTTGATTATAAATATAGCAATATACTGTAATCAATTTATATGCACTAAAAACCCTTTTGTATTATTATAACTACCGTTTATTTTAATATATTATTCTTCCTTACAAAACCTCCGGAGAGCATCGCGATCTTCAAAATAAAGTGAATAAACTGCATCCCCAAATGTTGCCTCTCTGCCGGCCCCATAGTTATATTAAGCTACTATTATAGCAGTTTAAATACAAAGCTTATACCGCGACTATGTGAAGAAGGAATTAGGATTGTATCTTTTGGATAATACTTTTTCCGAAATAATAAAAGTATGTTAATACTTTTATTATTTATTCACCTACCTTTGTGTCTAAATAAATTACTATGCAAACATTAACAGAGAACATTTTAAATGTCACAGTTATTGATCCCCGCCTCAAACATCCTACCATCTTTGCCCGTTTTGATGAGTTGAAAGAAGGAGAAAGCCTCACTATTCACAACGATCATGATCCTAAACCACTGTACTATCAATTGCTGGGAGAAAGAGGTAATATTTTTGAATGGGAGTATTTAGAACAAGGCCCCGAATTGTGGAAAGTAAAAATCAGCAAACGCATTACCGGCGAAAATGATGAAACACTCGGACAAATTGCTGCGAAAGATTTACACAAAGCACAAATCTTTAAAAAATATGGATTGGATTTTTGTTGCGGCGGAAAGAAAACCGTGAAAGAAGCCTGTGCCGAAAAAGGTCTTGATGTAACTAAAGTAGAACAGGAATTACAACAAGCAGAAAAAACATCAGTTTCTGCAAAGCCATTGCCTTACAATGAATGGGAATTGGATTTTTTAGCAGATTATATTGTAAACACTCACCACAGTTATGTAAAAAAGAATTTGCCGGATATTGTTGCCTATTCAAATAAAGTTTATGGTGTGCATGGTGACCGCCACCCCGAGTTACAAAAAGTAAATGAGTTAATTGCTGCTGTAAATGCAGAACTTTCATCGCATCTGGTAAAAGAAGAAAGGGTTTTATTTCCTTATATAAAAAATTTGGTAGCACAAAAAAATAAAACACAGGCTTTTCAGCAAACCCCGTTTGGCACAGTACAGGAACCGATTAACATGATGGAGATGGAGCATGAAGTGGTTGGTAATTATCTAAGTGAAATAAAAAAAGT
Source organism: Chitinophagaceae bacterium (assembly GCA_036260755.1). GTDB lineage: Bacteria > Bacteroidota > Bacteroidia > Chitinophagales > Chitinophagaceae > CAIQDX01. The sequence goes on from DATAMD010000055.1 coordinate 3,714, forward strand.
TACCAATAATTATTTTATACCCGAAGATGCCTGTGCCAGCTTTAGTTTACTGTACCGTATGTTGCCTGAGTTTGAAGACGATTTATACACACATATTCATTTAGAAAACAATATACTTTTCCCAAAAGCAATTGAGCTGGGAAAGTTGTTCAGCTAAATTTTGCAGCAGGATTGCCGTATCAACAAAATAAATTTATAATGAAGAATAAAATCATCACTGCCGATTTGGAATGGAAAGAAGGAAAAGTCAAAAATTTTTTTGGAAAAGAATTGATCAATTCAGAAAATGGGATTGTTAAATTAGTGAAGATCGCCTCAGATCCTGACGAAAAAACAATTGTTTATGCAGCATCTGAATGAAAATAATTTGGAAATACCGGATATGCGTCCTGTAATTGAAAGCGGCAAAGATTCTTTAATAATGAAATAATTATTTTAAAAGCAGGAGCAGCGTTGCTGATGGCAACTGCCTTTATGTACAACATGAATGTAATTAAAATTATTTTGCATAAACCTTCTGCACAATGAACGTAATAACGAATAGTAATTTACAATGTACAGTGGCATTAGCAGCACTGCATGATGTATATGACCCTGAAATTGGCTTGAATGTGGCGGATTTGGGATTGATATATCAACTGGATTCTGATGATGAGCAAAAAACTATTTTTTGCAGCATGACACTTACCACACAGTTTTGCCCGATGGGCGAAAGTATTACCGATGGGGTTAAAACCAAACTGCAGGATTGTTTTGCAGATTACGAAGTGGATGTGGAATTAACTTTTGATCCGCCGTGGAGCTATGATAAAATTTCGGAAGAAGGTAAAAATTATTTAAACAGATAAGAGATGCTAAGTTTAACATGCAAAGCTGCAATTAAAGCAGTAATTTATCTTGGTGCAAAAGCCGATGGTGATGCAAAATGCAGTATCAAAGAAGTTGCTGCATATATTAATGAGAATGAACATACCGTTGGCAAACTGTTACAAAAATTAGTAAAAACAAATGTTATTAACAGCAGCAAAGGGCCAACCGGAGGGTTTTATGTTACCCAAAAACAAAAAAAACAACCTATTTTAAATATTGTAGATGCTATTGACGGAGAAGAAATTTTTGGTATGTGCGGGTTGGGTTTAAGCAAGTGCAACGCAACGCATCCATGCCCTTTGCATAATGAATATAAAAAAATACGCGAAGCATTTAAAAATTTATGCAAACAAAAAAAAGTAAGCGATCTGCAGGATAAATATTCTGCTAAGACAGCTTTTCTGAAAGTATAAAAATCTGTTTATAAAGTATTGCATGCATGATTATCTAAACATACACGTGTGCATGCAGGCGGATAGCTATCAATTGCAATTATATTTCTGTTCGGAAGGGATGTGTTTGTATCAATTTTTTTACATTGCCTCCAATACCTTTTCTATCAATTTGTACAGCAATATGATTTGCCATTTGTGCAGCGTTTGAACATCCAGAACGGCAACAGAGATAAAGTTTTTTTAAGCAAAAGCAGTATCACATTTCGCATTCAGCCAGTAAGATTGTCGCATTCTCACGGCCATAACATCAAAGGTTTTTACGAGATTTGTCTGACCAGTCATTCAGGCAGGCAGCTAATAAAATAATAACGATGAGAAAATTAATTTTAGGAATGACCGTAACTACTGACGGTTTTGTTTGCGGGCCAAATCATGAACTTGAATGGTTTATGCGTACGAGAGACGAATCAGTAAAAGACCGGATCGAAAAATCCCTTTGGGAAAGCGGCATTCATATAATGGGGCGGCGAACATTTGAAATCATGGCCCCCTATTGGGCTACGTCAACCGACCAGCTTGCTGAACCAATGAACAAAATTCCGAAAGTTGTTTTTTCGAAAAGCGGATTTATCAACAAAACAAGTTATGATAATACAAGCCAAACAATTTCTCCCTATGCTTCAACCTGGGCAGATGCTGTTGTTGCAACCGATCTTGTTGCCGATATTACTAAACTTAAACAACAGGAAGGAAACCCTATTTTAGCACATGGCGGGGCAAGCTTTGCACAGGAACTTGTTAAGCATGGATTAGTTGATGAATACAGATTTTCAATCCATCCTGTTGTAATTGGAAAAGGGATTTCAGTGTTTGCTACCACTCCGCATCTGATAGACTTACAACTGATAAGTTCTACTCCTTTTCCATCAGGTGCCATTATAAATGTGTATGCTGCAAAAAATACTAAAGCACAGTAACATAACAAAAGCAATAATATCATGACAACAGAGCCTTTAAATACAAATGAAACTATTGATGCAACTGCTGATGCAATAACCGCACTTACAAAACTGATGTCGGAAGTTGATGAGTACAAAGTAAATACCATTCCTTATCCAAACAGTTGGACTGCACCGCAATTATTACGGCATGTTACTAAATCAATAAACAGGATGACAAAAGTGATGCTAACGAAAGCAAAGCAAACCGACAGAGATCCGGGTGAAAGGATCATACAATTAAAAACTTTATTTCTGGATTTCTCTAAAAAATTAACACAACCCGATTTTATTATACCCGAAGAAGAAATTTACAAAAAGCAAACATCAATTAACGAATTAAAAACATCTTTCAATAAATTTAAAGAAAGTATAAATAATGCAAATTTGAACGAGTTGGTAGAAGGCCTTCCATTCGGCCCGGTCACAAAATTAGAGATTGTTCATTTTGTACTGTATCATACCCAGAGGCATTTATATCAAATGAAAAAAATTTGTGAGGCACTGAAAAATAATTGATATAAAAAATTGCGCAAGTAATTCAGTAACCAGCAATGTTGGGCAACCACACAAACTCGACAATTACAGATAAATTGAAACAGAACTTAACCAATAAACGAAATACAACCAACAGATGCCGAAATACAACTGAAAGTAGCTTTAAAGCAACTAAGGGTAGCGGACAATATTTGCATAACAACAATGGG
>DATAMD010000062.1:0-8160 GCA_036260755.1 Chitinophagaceae bacterium
GATTGGTTGCAACAATACTGCTCATCACGCCAAAGCCGGTGCCACCGGTAGTTACAACCTCATTGCCATAACCAAAAGTTGTGTTACTTCTTTCTCTTGCCATGCCGCTTACAGGATGCGCAAAATCCCAGAAATATCTGAAGGTTTGTTTTTGAACAAGATCAAGTAACTGATCGTCGGATAAATTTTTATGAATGATAATTTTATTTTTTTGAGTTGATTGTTGTGCATCAACTTTTATTAAAAAAAATAAAACCAATAATAAGGAGAGTATATAAAATTTATTTTTTCCCATGCATGAAAATTATCTAAATCAAAAACTATCAACCCAAAAAAACATCTTACCAGATATATGTTCCAACAGCACCTGCAGGCAAAGTTGTTGTTACCCATTTTCCATTGAAACGAATATTGAATGATGTTGCATTTGCAGCATCATTTTCAACAATTAAAACTTTATTTCCTGTTGGTGTTACAAAAGCAACATTATTTAAACTGCCCGAAATATTACTGCCGATCCTTACCGATCCTGCGGGAACAAATTTTGAAGCATGTGCAATAATATAATATCCAACATTTCTGATTATTGATGAACCGATGGTTACTGCACCTTTGCAAGTTGTACAACCGCCAACGGTATGCGGACCGTAAGACGGGTCGTTGGCTAAATTCCATTCCAACGCATTGCGGCTCCAGTTGCGCATAGACCCGATAACCACATTTTTTACATGCCATTTTAAATCGCCGCCAAAATCTGCAGTTGAAGCAGTGTATTGTTCGGTAAAATATAATTGTTTATTTGGATAAGCATCATGAACAGTTGATAATGCGCTGATGTCGCCGCCATACAAATGAAATGCAGAACCGTTAACAAAAGGATTGGCGGCGGCATCGCTTAAAACGGTGATGGGATAATTTGGCTGATCGCAATTATGATCGTACACAATAATTTTTGTTGCGATCGATGCAGTCTGAAATGCAGGCCCCAGGCTGTTCTTAATAAAATCGGCTTCCTGCGTTGCCTGCATAACCATACTTGGATTATTACCACCATACAAAGGTTCGTTTTGAATGGTGATGGCATCAACAGTAATTCCCTGCGCCTTCATTGCCTGAATATATTTTACAAAATATTGTGCATACACATTATAATATTGCGGCAACAAGCTTCCGCCGATTGAACTGTTATTATCTTTCATCCATATTGGCGGCGACCATGGCGATCCCAAAATTTTTATGTTGGGATTGATAGCTAAAATTTGTTTTAATACAGGAATTAAATCGGTTGTATCATTATTCAAATTAAAATTTGTAAGATTAACATCTGTTTGCCCGGCAGGCATATCATCATAACTAAAAACCGATGCGTTTAAATCGGATGAACCGATACTGATGCGCAAATAACTGATGCCGATAGAAGTTGAACTGTTGCCAAATAATTCCTGTAAAAGATTTGCTTTATCGGCACTGCTTAACCGGTTAATAACATACGCACTTCCGCCGGTTAATGTAAAACCAAATCCATCGATGGTTTGAAATGTTTGTGTGGAATCAACATCAATAAAAGAATAACTATTGTTTACCGTACCGAAAGAAAGTATATCGGATTGTTTTCGCAACAACATGGACTGGTCTCCCATCGTTAACCAAAAATCAACATTATTAACTTGTGTTGTTGGCGGCGGCGGTACAATCGGTGTTGTATTATTACTGTTATTATTTTTTGAACAATCCGCACTTCCAAAACTCAGTGATATCAAGATCATCAACAAAAACATCTTTCCTTTCATAGACAAATAATTTATTAGAGCAATCAATTTTATTTTCAAAAATCAAAGGTACGGAGCAGTAAAGCCTAAACTGCGCATACCGGTTTTTATTTCGGGACAAGCGGTAAATAAATTCCACAACAAACCCGATCTGTAGTTTTCTATCATCACAATTATCGGCCCCTGATCGATGGCTAAATATGAGCCTGCATACCATAAAGTTTGCAGACTGAAAGCATCGACAAAACCATAGGTTCCCCAAATCTTATCGCCCAAAGTATAATAGAAAAATTTTAATGCAGCCATCGATTCGGTTGGCGTGTAAGGCATGGATGATATTGCCGCAGTTGGTGCAATAACACCCACATCGTTTGTTGGAGAGCTGGCAGTATAACCGCCCGAAATATCACTGGCAGTTAATCCCCAGCAGGAGGCGCTGTAACCGTAATAATATTTTGGATTGGCTTTGCAATAATTATAATTAATATAAGCATGATTTTTTGTTTGAACAGAATAATCGGCATACGCATCGGTTAAACCGTTTGGATTAATTCCTAAAAAAGAATAATGCGAAAAAAACATGGGGCCGCCATACGCCGGTCCTAATGGCAAAGTATAACCATAATAACTTATACCATTTTTTATTGATCCATTATTCGCCCAACCAATATCGTACACTTGTTTTGCAATGGCATGTGTTGTTGATGATGCAGCCAGCACATAAGTTATCAATGCTTCGTTCCAACCCGATACAGGAATGCTCCAGATATCATTGGTGTTTGTGAAGGAAGGATTGTATTGCCAGTAAATAGATTTTTGTGCGCCGTTTTGTGTAAACCAATTCCAGTCAACAGTATTCCATATCGAATTAATACTGTCTCTCAATAATTTTTCATTCGCATCGGTGCTGCTGTTAAAATATTGTCGTGCACATAACAAACCCTGCAATAAATAAGATGTTTCAACAATATCGGCGCCGTTATTATTTCCGAATGCAACAGTTGCGCCGGTTGTTCCGTTTATCCAGTGCGAAAATGCGCCATGCCATCGCTGGCATTTTGTTGTTAAAAAATTAGTGATGGTATTTAAACGCGTAACAGCATTGGCACGTGTAATAAAACCTCTGTTGGCAGCAACAATCATTGCCATAATTCCAAAGCCGCTTCCGCCAGATGTAACAACATTATTATCGCCATTATTTCGTTCCAGAGCCATACCGCAAATTGGATGGCCAAAGTCCCAGAAATATTTGAAGGTTTGTTTTTGAACAAGATCAAGCAAAGCGCTATCGGATATTACTGCAAATTTATTTGTTGAATCGACTTGTGTAAAAAAATCTAAATCCGCTCTGTTAGTTAAATAATTTCCGGCAGTTGATTTTAATGATGTGGTGATTGAAAAAAGATATTCGTTTAAATAATTAATATTTGCAGATGGAGAAATCAGTATGGTGCTATCATTGTTTTGATATGATATATTATACGCAACATTTGACGAACCCTGAGTTTTATTAGTATAAACAACAGCAGATGATGCAGATGTCCTATCAATTTTATCCGAAAAAGAAATTTTTATAACGGGATTAACACTTATTCCATAAAAAGAATTAGTAGCATTAAATGTTTTTGAATTAATACTTTGTTGAGTTATTGCAAAAGTAGTTGTACCCGGAGGAACTTGTGGTGGTTGCGAATTTGGCGTTGATTGTTTTTTGCATCCGCCAAAACAAAGTATACATATTATTGCAAAAACACACAAATTAAAAATTACATATCTTACTGCCTTCCACATAATAACAAAATTTTCTAACCAAAATAAGCTCTGCATAATTAAGCCAAATGAAAAGTGCACAAATGAAATTATAAAACCGTTAATAACATTTGTGCACCCATAAATATTAAGCATAAAACAACAAGTACTTTTACCGAAAATTACAGTCCATGACTTTGCAAAGCATACAAAGCCATCACTTCATCCGATGAAAGTTCTCTGTTAAAAATTTTAAACTCATCTAAATCCCCGCTTAAAGAATTCATCCAACCATTAGCTGTATTTGCGTTATCGTCGGGTCCACCTAAAGTAAAACTGTTTGCTATTCCAAAATTTGTTTGCGCATTAAAAGCAGCTGTAGCACTTTGCGTTAATAAATTGCCGTCTATATAAACTCTTAAAGCCCCTGTTGTTCCATTAAATGAAATAGCCATTTGATGCCAATTACCATCTAACATTTTGGGCCACACTTGTCCTTTATCAAACCATTGATCCATTAAACAAATTTTGCCGTAAGAACCGGACGAATTATCTGCATTATTAAACAGCATAAAGAACTTTGTTTGTTCCCATGAATATCCTGCCGCATTTAAAGAGAATGGCAAATAAGTAGTAGGTCCGCTGTTTAAAGTTGCAGGTTGCTTTATCCAGCAAACGTAAGTGAAAGTGGCAAGGTTTGCAACCGTACTCGTTATGTTTGAATTAATATAACCCGGGCTTGCAATTTCTACAGCCTGCCCTTTCAATCCTGTAACAAAACTTATTGCATTGGGATGATTGGGCGTACCAACTGTACCAGACACACTGTCTTTATATCCGCCTTCAAAAGCCCAATATGCCACTTGATTAGAAGATGCAACTTGCCTTGAAGCACTGTATCCGTTTATCGGTACAAAAAAAGATTTTTCAGCACCATAACTAATTCCTTTGCTGTTAATAGCATACACTTTATAGTAATATTTTGTAAGCAGTGATAAATTTGATAATTGCACATTAAAATTTCCCGATATGGTATAATTAGGAGTTTTATTTTTTGAAGTATCAACTCCACTTACTGTGCTGTAACAAATGCCGGCCTCAGTAATTATCGAGCCACCATCGTTGCTAATATTACCACCAATAGTAGCATTTGTACCCGAAATATTTGTTGCATCATTGGTGCTTACCGTTGGAGCAACGGCGTTAACCTGTATACCTGTACCACTATCGGTTTTTTTACAACTAAATATTATAAAACTTACCAAAAATATTGATAATATGAGAAGTTTATTTTTCATAATTTAAAAAATTAAATGATAATGAAATAAAATTTACTTTCCCTTTCCCTGCAAAACAATTAACGCCTGAAGATCGTTTGCGCTTAATGCTTTATTATAAATTCTAACCTCATCTAACTGGCCCAATAAATATTGTGCCCAACCTTGCGTACCACCTGCAGTACCAATACTTGGCGTACATTGAAATTGTTCGGTACCAAAAATAATTTTGGTAGCAGCACTTGGGAATACCAAATTACCTAATCCTGCTACTTGTTGACTGGCTACTACATTTCCGCCTTCAAATAAAGTAAATGTAGAAGTTGAGCTGTTGTAAGTAAGTGCTATATTTACCCAACCGCTCCAAGGATTAGTTATAAATCCGGTAGTAAACCAAGCTTCACTTTGCCCGTTAAAATGCACTTTTAAATTTCCGCTGGTGGCAGTACTCCCATTTTCATAAAACATATCTAATGAACCCCAAAAGTCGTTGTCTTTAGAAATGCAAATAGGCGTAAGAATTCCGGTGCTGTTAATGGGAGAATTAATCCAATAATCAATAGTAAAGCTCGTCATGTTTTTTACCACAGTTGGTAATGCAGAAATTACATATCCGTTATTTGCACCTTGTAATGCTTGCCCTTTAAAGCCGCCGGTAAAACTTGTACCAACGCCAGTGCCTGCTGTATTTGAAATACTATCTATATAACTACCATCGAACGACCAGTATGCAATTAAACTTCCTTTACCAATATCGGCAGTAGATGTATATCCGTTAATGGTAAATTGAGGTTGATACGATTTTGGATCGAACGATTTATAACAAGATGTAAAAAGCATGCCACTTACTACTACTAATAATGGTAAGCCGTTTTTTATATGAATATTTTTCATAATCAATATTTTATTTTTTTAATATTAATAACCCGGATTTTGGGTTAACTTTCCGGCACTCAAATCAATTTCGCTTTGAGGAATAGGCCACACTTCATTTTTATTGGCTTTCCAACCTTTGGGGCCAAAAACTGTAGCAGCTCTTCCTTGTCGAATTACATCAAAATATCTGTCAAATTCCATTGCCAGTTCAACCCTTCTTTCATGCCAAATTGCAGTCCGTAAATTTGACTGGGTGGTAGTAGTAACATTTGGCAAAACACTGTTATTGCCGTTTCTTGCTCTTGCCCGCACTGCATTTAATGAAGTTAAAGCCGCAGCTGAATTTCCCAATTCATTATTGGCTTCAGCATTCATTAATAAAACATCGCCATAACGAATTACTCTTATATTTTGCTGGCAACCTTCATTATACCCGCTAACATACATGCTGAATGGAACATACGATTTATAGTTATACATTGGATTAGGAACAGTTGATGGAATTGCATCGCCTTCTAATGTGTTTTGTCCTCTAAAAATAATGGTTGCATTTAAGCGTGGGTCGCCGGCTTCAAATTCATTTACCAAATCTTGTGTAGGAACATTAAATCCCCATCCGCCGCCTGTAACACTACGCACACCTTGCACTTGCGAATATTGTGAATTAGAAGCACCGGGGTTCCCTAAAATTAATGAACATTGTATTTCGAAAATAGATTCGGAAGAATTTTCATTTTCTACCCGAAACAATTTTTCAAAATTTGGAAACAATGAATAAACATTTAATCCAATTACTTGGTCGGTATAAGTTTTTACATCACTCCATTTTGCCTGGTACATTGCTACTTTAGCGTGTAAGGCCAATGCTGCACCTTTTGTAATTCGGCCAACATCTGCACCTGTATAAGAAGTAGGTAACCCACCCGCTGCATCAGTTAAATCCTGTTCAATAGCAGCCCAAACTTGAGCTTTAGCTGTTCGGGCAATATTGTATTGGCTTGCGTCAGAGGGGACATGCAACCGTAAAGGCACATCGCCAAAAGCTCGTACTAATCTAAAATAAGAATAGGCTCTTAAAAATTTAGTTTCTAATAAATAACGTGCTTTTAAAGTTGCATCCATGCTAATGTTAGGAATATTATCTAACACTTGATTACACAAATTAATTTCTTGATATTCACCATTCCAAAAATCACTTAACTGACCTTCGGTTGAGGTGGCTGTAAAATTATCAAAGTCATTCATAAACGTAGCATCGCCCGGGTCGCTTCCTTTTTCTGCATCATCTGAACCAAGGCTTTCAACTGCAATAGGAGCAAAAGCTACTTCAGTCCAACTGCGTAAATTAGCATACGAAGCATTTACAGCTTTAGTAGCATCAGCTTGCGTTTGCCAAAATTGTTGCGTGGGTTGTTGCCCTTGTGGCGGCACATCTAAAAAACTTTTATTACATCCTGTTAGTGCTATAAAGAACGATAAAAGGGAAAGAATAAAAGTTGTTTTTATATTTGATTTTCTAAATTCTATTTTCATAAAAAATGTTTTTAAAAAATTAAAAAGTAAGATTAACTCCAAAATTGTAGGTAGCATACAATGGATACACATTCACATCTACACCCGCTTTTGTTGGACCGCCGCCAACTTCGGGACTGAATCCTCGATACGGGAAGAAGTTGAAAGCGTTTTGTGCATTGGCATACACTCGCAATTTTGAAATACCTGAATTTTTTAAACATTTTGCAGGAATAGAATATCCCAATTGAATATTTCTTATTCTGAAATAACTTCCGTTTTCAACATAAAACGAATTAGATAAATAATTGGTACTACCACCAATATTGGCAGATGGATACACATTGCTTGTACCCTGACCATGCCAACGGTTTTGATAATAATCTTTAGTAAAGTTCTCGGTTCCGTATCTTAAACCAAGATTGGCATTATAAATTTGAACGCCTGAAACACCTTGAAAATCCAACGTCAAATCAAATTCTTTGTACGACAAGGTTGTATTAATACCATAAATTAATTTAGGATTAGGATTGCCCAACACAACTTTGTCTTTACCGTCAATAACACCATCTCCGTTTACATCTTTAAATTTAAAATCGCCGGCTTGTGCTGTTGGTTGAATAACTGTTCCGCTTGATGTTTTATAATTTGCAACATCTGCTGCTGATTGGAAAACACCCAATACCTGATAACCAAAAAATTCGCCGATTGGTTCTCCTGCTATTGTTCGGGTATTGAAATTGTTTGAACCAGTTGGACCTACTTGCTGATAAATTGGATTGGCACCGGTTGATACTTCTAATACTTTGTTGTTATTAATACCTGCATTGGCGCTGATAGAAGAGCTCCAATCTTTGTTAATATTATCTTTCCACGTAACCAAAAATTCAAATCCCTGATTTTGGAAAGTTGCCTGATTGCCAATAATAGTACCGCTGCTTGTACCTACAGAGCCTAAAATCGGAATATCGAAAATT
>DATAMD010000072.1:0-4928 GCA_036260755.1 Chitinophagaceae bacterium
GCATTTTATCGGGGTTCCATAACCAATCATACACTGCAAAACGGATATCGCCTGCACCGAAAGAATGTGTAAGATACCTTCCCAGATTACTATGTTCGTATAACGATGAACGGGTGTTGGCTTCGATCGGCAGGTCTATCATGAAAGACCATCTGGAATTGATTTTGTGTGTTATTGCAATATCTGTTGTGAACTGATGATTGATAACTTCGTTACCTAATGTTTGCCTTTGTTTTTGTTCGGTTGTTCCGATAAAATGTTTATACGATTTAAAATAGCGATTGCTTACGCTAAGCTGCCATTTACTGCTGTCGGTATGTTGCATACTGCAATAACCGCCATTGCTGCGGATGGCTACACAGCCCTGTGTAAAGGATTTTGCACTAATAAAAATAATGAGGATGGTGATGAATGTTTTTCTCATTGTTAGGTTTTTTAAAATGAATAAATTAAAGAGAACCGTTTAATAAGAATTTGCCTATACTTTTTTAAAATAAGCTCTTAAGTAAAAACAAAAGAGCATGTTTGTTTATGAACATTATTTAAAAAAAGAATTAGAAAACTTATTTTGTCATTTTAAAATTCATTTGCTTAATATGATTTTTAAAATAAGCTCTTGAGTAGAAACAAAAGAGCGTGTTTGTTTTTGAACCTTAGATAATAAAAATTTTGTTTGTTTTGGTTTTTAAAAAATTATTTGCTTAATATGATTTAAAAAGGCTCTCCTGTAGAAACAGGAGGGCGTGTTTGTTTTTGAACCTTAGATAATAAAAATTTATTTTTTGTTACTTAATTATGTTTTATGTAAAACTTTTTATTTATCTTGATTTCAAATAAGGTCCTCTTGTAGAAACAAAAGGACGCGTTTGTTTTTGAACCTTAGATAATAAAAGAACTTTTATTGATCTGCCGTTTTTTAAAGCGGCAGATTTTTTTTATTTTTTCATTTTTAATTTCTGCACCACATAATCGCCAACCTTGGTTCCCATGCTGTTACTTACCAAACAGGATGGATGAAAGTGAATACCACCATAAAAACGAGCAAGGTTATTTTCCAAAGCCGCATCCCTGAACGATTTGAATGATCTGTTCTTAATACCAAATTCTAATTCTGTACTGTCGGTATAAGAAAAATTATCACCAAAAACACTTGTTAATGCTTCAGCCGCTGAAGCGGAAATTGTTGAATGCCCGCAGGTATATTCAGGGAAAGAAGGTGTTTGTAAATAAGGCCTCCAGTTAATATCGATGTATTTATTGATTACAGTTTCGGGCCTGATGGTATTGTAAGTATATTTTGCCCACCAGCATTCGATGAATGCATCAAATAATGCAATACTTGTTTTGGCAAAAGCATATACAGTTGTTGCATAATCGGCCTTAGCAGTTTTTGCTGCAATACCTACCACACTCATCCAATGGCCTGATGGCGAAAATTTCTTGCTGCCAAACATCACATGCCCTGTTACATTCATTTTAAAAGGATTATCATCCCAAAATTCAGCAATATGTTTTTGTTCCGCAGTTAAACTGTCTACTGCATTTTTTACAGCAATTGTTTGTTTATAATAATCACTGTTTTTATTTGTGATATCAAATTTAAACGGCAGCGGCGGTGAAAATGAATTTGCACTGTCGATTACCATCGGGCGGATTTCTTTCCAATGAGGCTCGGTAGCAGAAGCATACATTGGTGGTGTTGGTACCCAGCGCGACGGATCTTTTTCATTAATGGTATATTTTTCGGCACCGCGTGTTGCTAAATAATTATCTTTCTTACTCCAGCTAATAATAACTGCACTGATGGTATCAGCAAATTTTTGTGATGCCTGCTCTACATCTTTTGGTAATCCTTTATCGCGGGCAACCTGTAAAATACTGTCTTTATATTTATGCATACTTCCTTCGGGGAATGTAACAGACTCTCCAATTTTTATATATGCTAATAATGCTGCCAATTCGTAATCAATCGGTTGATTGGCTTCTGCTTTTGGCAATTCTTTCAGGCCATGTACCTGTCCGGCTAAACTTTGATATTGATCGGGATGTGCCGCTACCATAATTTCGTATGCAGCAATAGCACCATAAGTATAATTACGAGATGCCACCATTGGAGGAAAATTATTTCCCATCACAACATCGTTCAGTTCATGAACAGTATTGGTAAACAACAGCGGATCGTGTAAAAACGTTTTGTATTCTGTACTATGTTTACATGCCTGAAATGTGGCCAATATACAAAGGCCTAAAATGAATCGTTTCATTCTAAAAAATGTTTTTAGGTTATTAAAAGAGAAAAAAGAAAGATTACGTTAACGAGAAAATGCAGATTATGCCTCCGGAGGCTGATTTAACCTTTGCAAGAAGTTGAAACTTGCTACATCAATATTTAAAGAAAAATATTGTGCTGTGTTTGAATTAAAATGAATGTTGTAGGAAAGAAAATGATCATCAGTATAATCCTGTGTAGAAATTTTTACTGTATGAGTATGAGTTGAAGAAGATTTCTTTGAAGATGAATTATTACTTACAAAATCATTCGCTAATTTATAAAATTCATCTCTGGCATTCTGAATACCGGTTTTTTCTATATTAGGAATACATAACAATTCAAGCGAATCGTTATAAAACCTGCGTTTTACGTATTTATAATTTACGCCGTTGATATCGATATTTCCGTCTGTTCTTTCAAAATTAGAAGAGTTAACACCGTAGGGTAAACTTGCAGGAACTTTAATGCTGATTAAATCGGCTTCATTATAATTATTTTCATCAATCAGTGAGGCTAATTGAATATCGGCTTTGTTTTCGAAATAGTCTGATACCAAACGGTAACCAAACCAATTAAACATCAGCACAAGCAATAATGATATGGAAGCAGCTTTTTTCAAGTTCTGCAAAATAATAAAAAATTACCGAACAAAAAATGTTTTCTTTTCGGGCCCAACACCTTTGATAGTAAGGCTTTTCCATTGTTTTGGTAATGCAGATTTTATTTGAATAATTCCCTTCGGCGTAATTTCCAATCCGCCAAAACCCATCAACACACTTTGAATAATGCCACCGGCTCCTGTTGCAAAATAAGGATTGGTTCCACCTTTGGTTTCGGCAATTACATTAAACGGCGGATTTAAATTAGGAATATATGCATCTTTAAACCAATGAAATGCTTTTTCGCCATCGCCCAATCGCGAATATAAAAGTGTAAATATTGCCTGTGTCATTGCCGGCGTTCCTTCATTCGGCACTCTTGATGAATAATATTCCAGATCTTTTTTTATTTGTTTGGGATCGGTAATTTCTTTTAAAGGATATCCTAATAAATTAACATCAGTTTGTTTAATTCCTTCGCCGTGATAAGTTGCATGTTCCTTAGTTGTGCCATCATCGAATTTTAAAATGGGGATATTTTTGGCAACATTCATCCAATCTTCATCGGCATGCACGCCAATTATTTTTGCGGCTTCGGTTGCATATTGCAAAACAGCTTTTGCTGCTGCATTGGTAAATGCATCATTGTCTATATTCTCTGCCCATTCATCAGCAGCCACCACATTTTTTATTTCATATTTTCCAACACCATTTCTTTCAACTCTGCTTGCCCAGAAATCTGCTGTTTCTTTTAAAATTTGCCAGCCTTTTTCTTTCAACCAATCTTTATCCTGCGTTACGCAATAATAATTCCATGCAGCAATACCAACACATGCCGTGATGTGATGTTCGAGTGGTCCGCTTAATGCCCACACCGGCGTTTCTTCTACACCGGTTGCTGCACTTTCCCAGGGAAACATGGCTCCTTTATAACCATGATTAAATGCATTTCGTTTGGCCCCTTCCAATCTTTGAAAACGATATTCAACCAAACTCTTTGCCATTTCTGGATGCAAAACTAAAATCGCAGGATACATCCACAGCTCACTATCCCAAAAAACATGTCCGTTGTAACCCAAGCCCGATAAGCCCATCGGCGATGGTGATAATGATGTACCTTCTCTTACAAAAGAATATAAATGATAGAGCATGCTGTGAATGTCTTGCTGCGATTGCTCATCACCATCAACAATAATATCGCTCTTCCATAATTCATCCCATGCCTGATTATGAAATTTTATTAACCTGTCCCTGCCTTCTAATTTTGCGAAGATGGTTAAACGTTCTGCTTCATTCAACGGATCATCATGATGTGCCGATGTAATGGAAGAACCTGCAATTGAGAAACGATACGTTTCTCCGGCTTTTAATTTTTTAGAAAATTTCATCAGGTGCATATTATTATGCCACATTTCATGAACAGGTTTTGGTTCCTGTCCAACAGGTTCATCAAATAAAAAAGTATTAGATGCACACATCAATAATTTTCCGGTCGGACTTTTTGCCGTTGAAGTTAATAGTCCGAAAGCCGTTTCTTTTTTTTCCGAAACGTTATAAAAATTCCTGCTGATCTCGTTATAATAATTCTGAACATCTTTTAATGCATCGGGTGCTTCCATAACACTTGCAGCATTCATGGTGATATCCTTCTTTGCTTCAATAGTAATATCCATCAAAACACAAAAAGGCAATTGCCTCAATGCATAATAAGTATAGGTTACAGTTGCTTTATTTTCATAATTGAAAGATGCAGTGAAGCTGGCATGGCGCATATCTAATTCCTGTTTAAAATCAGATGTGTTTTTTACATCTAATCTTCTGCCATCAATTTCAACATAAGCATTCAATAAATTAAAACTTCGCAAAAAATTGCTTACACGGCCGCGGCCATACAAATCGTAAGCGCCTGCAAGTACCACATCGTTTACTTTTAATGGTTCGGGCGATGACACAATACCTATCATTCCATTAGCCACGGTAATACCATAATAATTTGACGGATCTATTTTACCGGCTTTAATTTTCCAAACATCAATTGTTTGTGATTGAATAAAATT
>DATAMD010000074.1:0-3667 GCA_036260755.1 Chitinophagaceae bacterium
GATTTTAGATATTTTAAACGATGCAGGTTTTTCGTTACGCCAGCCGGGATGCAGTGCATGTTTGGCAATGAACGATGATAAAATTCCCGCGGGTAAATATGCCGTTAGTACAAGTAACAGAAATTTGAGAAAGAATATATAGCGGAACATCTTTTGCAACAACACCTTTACCTAATTTTCCGTTGATGGTGATGCGCATTTTTTTAGGCTTTGGTTGCATGATACATTGCGACGATAAAACCATTTCTACTTCGCTTGTACCAATACCAAACGCAATGGCACCAAATGCTCCATGCGTTGATGTATGCGAATCGCCGCAAACAATGGTCATGCCCGGTAATGTAATTCCATTTTCAGGTCCAACCACATGCACAATACCATTTTTAGGGTTATTCAAACCCCAATGAGAGATACCATATTTTGCTGTATTAACTTCCAATGCTTTTAATTGATTGGCCGAAAGCGGATCTTCAACAGGTAAATGTTGATTGATAGTTGGTGTGTTATGATCGGCAGTTGCAAAAGTCCGGTCGGGAAACATTACAGAAATATTTCTTGTTTTCAATCCAAGAAAAGCAACAGGACTTGTTACTTCGTGAATAAAATGACGATCAATAAAAAACACATCGGGGCCGTCTTCAATTTTTCTTATCACGTGTGCATCCCACACTTTGTCGAATAAAGTACTTACGCTGTTGCTCATGCATTTGCTTTTAAATATGAGTAAATATTTTTTGAATCAGATCAAAATTTCGAAAGAATTAATTTTTTATATCCTTTGTTGATTTTGCCATCTGATTTTAATCTGCGACGAAGTTCTATAGAATTTATAAATTTGAAAAACATTATTTATCTATCATAACTATCGGCATAACCGATCGATAATGGAATTGAGACAATTAAAATATTTTATTCGCAGTGCTGAGGTTTTAAATTTTACCGAAGCTGCCAATGATTTATTCATCAGCCAAAGTACTCTTTCGCAGCAAATAAAACAATTAGAAGACGAATTGGGTATTTTATTGTTTGACAGGGTTGGGAAAAAAATAAGGATAACAGAAGCAGGCAGTTTATTTTTAATATATGCCAGGCAGGCATTACAAGATACCAAAGACGGAAAGCAAATAATTGAAGATCTGAAAGAACTTAAAACAGGTATTTTAAATATTGGTGTTACTTACGGATTATCGGCTTTATTAACCGATACGATTGTATCGTTTTCGAAACGATATCCGCAAATAAAAATTACTGTTGATTTTGGAACATCGGAAGACTTGTTAGAAAAATTAAAAATCGCCAAGATAGATTTTGTGCTTTCTTTTTTGCAATTACCGGCTGATGATGTTTTTGTTTCGCAAGTATTGTTCGATTCGAAATTAGCGTTGGTGGTACATCCATCACATCAGGCAGCAAAAGAAAAAACAATTGATGTAAAAGAATTGCAGAACATCGGTTTGGCATTACCGGCAAAAGGTTTTAATACAAGAGATTTTTTAGACGATGCTTTTTTAAAAAATAATATTTCGCCGTCTGTAAAAGTTGAATTGAACGATATTAATATGTTATTGCAATTAGTTGAAACAGGAAACTGGTGCACTGTTTTAACGATGGCATCGGTAAAAGGAAGATCGAATTTAAAAACCATTCCTATCACCGGTATCGATATAACCCGTCAGGCTTCAATTACATGGTATAAAGATGTTTATCGAAAAAAGGCTGCCATAATTTTTGCTGAAATGATACAAACGCAAATGCACTAAAAAAATAATAAGTATTAAATGATGAATACATATTTTAATATGCTGTTCTAACACAATCAATAATTTCTTTTTCCCGATATTGTAAATAAATTTTCCCGATCCGGCATTTTATATTCTTCGTTGTTCAACAATTTGCGCCTCAAAAGAAAAATCTCATGAGGCATTATTTTTTATTAGTTATTTCAATTTATTTTTTTAATACCGCCAGTGCACAGGGAAACGATACCGTTTATTCAAAGAAAGATTTACCGGCAGTAAATATAAAAGGGTATAAAGCGATGAATGGAATAGGAAGAATTGATAACTATTCCGGAGAGATCATCTTTTCAGGTAAAAAGAACGAATTACTTATTATTGATAGTTTGAATGCAAATAAAGCCCTCAACAATACCCGCCAAATCATTGGCAGGATACCCGGCGTAAATATTATTGAAACCGAATCGGGTGGGTTTACTGCAAACGGAATTAGTTTCAGAGGATTAAATCCTTATCAAACTATTTCGATGAACACCAGGCAGAACGGCTATAATATTTCTGCCGATATTGTTGGTTATAATGAGGCTTATTATTTGCCCGCAACCGAAGCAGTTAGCGGAATACAATTTCTGCGAGGTGCATCGGGCTTGCAATTTGGTGCGCAACCCGGCGGTTTGGTAAATTATATTTTAAAAGAGGCAAGTATTAAACCTGTAGAAATTAAAATTGCACAAACAGTTGGAAGTTACGGTTTATATAATTTATATACGCAAGCAAGCGGAACCATTAATAAATGGCAATATTTTGGTTTTGTGCAATACAGAACTTTAAACGGTTGGCGGGAAAATTCGGATCAGAAACAAATTTCGGGGTTTGGAAAAATTAAATACAATGCATCTTCTAAATTGTCGCTGTCATTGGAATATACCCTGCTGCGCAATAAAATTCATATGCCCGGTGGATTAACCGATTCTATGTTTTACGAAAAGCCTTTACAATCTGTACGGGCACGTAATTGGTTGCAAAGCCCCTGGAATATTATTGCTTCAAATATTGAATATAAAATTTCGAATCAAACTTCGGTTAATTTAAAATCATGGTATCAATTCAGTCAGCGAAATTTAATATGGCAGAATGAAGATAGTTGGTACCCCAATTATGTTCCTGATATCATCGGGAATCCACGCGAATTGGAAAGAGAATTTTTTAATAATATTACCAATGAGCTGCGTATTCTTTCTAACTATACTATTGGAGAAAAACAACAAACAATTTCTTTTGGTGTAAGACAATCTTTTGCATTAATGAGAAAAATGGAAGGTGGCCCAGGAGATTCAGGAACGGCACTCGATTTAACGCAGAAAGGCCCTTATGCAACTGATATGAATTTTAAAACAAACAACCTTGCTTTTTTCGCAGAAAATATTTTTCATGTCAATAAAAAATTAAGTATCACTCCCGGATTTAGATTCGAATATCTGCAAACCAACGCGTATGGTTATGCAGAAAATAAAGATATTTCCACAAGTTCAAACACTCCAACCTTGTACATCGATAATCAAAAGAGTACAAGAACATTTTTTCTGAGTGGCTTAAGTTTGCAGTATCAGCTATCTTCCAAAATTAATATGTACGGCAATTTTAGCCAGTCGTACCGCCCTGTTACCTATTCTGATTTAACCCCGTTCGGAACATCGGCAATAATCAATCAGAACCTGAAAGATTCAAAAACAAACAATGCTGACCTTGGAATCCGCGGCCAACTAAAAAATGTTTTAAATTTTGATATTAGTGTTTTTTATTTGTCTGTAAATAATCAAATTGCAACTGTTCCTAAAACAAATGCAAACGGCAGTCCTTATTTTTTTGTAACAAATGTTGGCAGCGACAGGCATATTGGGATAGAAACATACGGCGAATTAAACATTCTT
>DATAMD010000078.1:0-1843 GCA_036260755.1 Chitinophagaceae bacterium
CTTTATAACTTTTAATGATAAAAATATTTTGCACGATTGGAAATACCGCGAACAAATAGGTTACATGCCGCAGATTGGGAGATACCCTGATAATATGACGATAGGGCATGTGCTGGATATGATGAAAGATATACGCAGCAAGGCTTTGGGCATAGATGAAGATTTGATAAAGGCTTTTAATTTAAATAGTTTGATGCATAAAAGAATGCGAACATTATCGGGTGGTACCACGCAAAAAGTAAGTGCTGCACTGGCATTTTTATTTAACCCAGAAGTATTGATTTTTGGATGAACCTACGGCAGGCTTAGATCCGTTGGCGGCAGAAACACTGAAAGAAAAAATTATATCGGAAAAACAAAAAGGGAAACTGATTTTAATAACATCGCATGTGTTAAGCGATTTGGACGATCTGATAACACAGATTATTTATATGCAGGAAGGTCAACTCATCTTTCATAAAACTATTGAAATGTTGCGGGAAGATACCGGAGAAAAAAAATTATCGAAAGCCATCGCTAATGTGATGATAAAAAATTAAGCATGAAAAAAATTATTAAATATGTGATAACCGATATTCTGCGCAACAGAATTATGCTGATCTATACATTTTTTTTATTGGCCGCTTCGTTTAGTGTGTTCAGTCTGGAAGATAACAGCAGCAAGGGTTTGCTTAGTTTGTTGAATGTTATTTTAATTGTTGTGCCACTGGTAAGTATTATTTTTTCTACAATTTATGTGTACAACAGTGCAGAGTTTATAGAACTATTGGTTAGTCAGCCGCTAAAAAGAAAATCTATCTGGCTGAGTTTGTTTACTGGACTGTCATCATCATTATCGTTTGCATTTTTAATTGGTGCAGGCATTCCGGTTTTAATATATCAGGCAAATACTACCGGGTTTATGATGATTGCAGTTGGTGTTTTGCTGAGTATAATTTTTGTTGCTGTTGCCATGCTTGCAGCCGTACAAACAAGAGATAAGGCAAAAGGAATTGGCATTGCCATTTTATTATGGTTATATTTTTCGTTGTTGTTTGATGGCCTGGTTTTATTTATCCTGTTTCAGTTTGCCGATTATCCGTTAGAAAAACCAATGATTGCAATGAGTACATTTAATCCGATTGATTTGGGCAGGATATTAATTTTATTGCAATTAGATGTGTCGGCAATGATGGGATATACCGGTGCCATTTTTAAAGACTTTTTTGGAACGGTTACCGGCATGACATTTTCTTTCGCGATACTTTTATTTTGGATTGGGGTACCGGTGTTTTTTTCAACCAGAAAATTTAATCGAAAAGATTTATAAACAATAAGAATCGGCTTAAACATATTTTATGAAAAGAGATATAGAGAATAGAGAAGATATTAAGTTGATAGTGGATGCATTTTACGACAAAGTAAAAGTAGATGATGTGATTGGATTTATTTTTAATGATATAGCAAAGGTTAACTGGGAAAAACATTTGCCCGTGATGTATGATTTTTGGGAGAACGCGATTTTTTATTCAGGAGCATATTCGGGTAACCCAATGAGGTTGCACGATCACTTACATCATATACGGCCCTTAACCGGCAAGCATTTCGAACAATGGAATAAATTATTTAATGAAACTGTTGATGAATATTTTGCAGGCGAAAAAGCAAAATTGATAAAGCAAAGGGCATTAAGCATTTCAACGGTGATGCAGCAAAAATTATTTCATACCAACGCCGATAAAAGCCATTTATAATGGATGTTATTTTTTTGAAGTGGTAAAACATCTTCAGAAACATGAATTAACAACCCTTCATAAAATCGCAACTATAAAATTATATCTGCTACAATTTTTTTGATTGAAAA
>DATAMD010000182.1:0-2336 GCA_036260755.1 Chitinophagaceae bacterium
AAGTGGCAATACAGGTATTGCATTGGCTTTAATTGCAAGTATGTTTGGTGTCGAAATAGAATTGGTGATGCCCGAAGATGCAACCAGAGAAAGGGTTTCGGCCATGAAGGCATTTGGTGCAAAGGTGTTGTTGCCTGTTCAACAACGGCTAATAATTTATTACCCGCAATATTATTAGCGGTTAGTTTATAAACCAAATCATCCAATGTTTCGGAGCTCATATAAAATACAAGCGTGTCATCTGTTTTGGCAAGCTCTTTCCAGTAATCATCGCTTAAAACTGTTTTTTTGTAAAACGTTAAAATCCTTACTGCTGTTGAGTATTCTCTTGCAGTCAATGGAATGCCTGCATAAGCTGCTGCGCCTAAAGAAGCAGTAACGCCGGGAATGATTTCGAACGGAATATTATATTCCTGCAGTGTTTGCAACTCATCTAAAATATTAGAGAAAATAGAAACATCGCCGCCTTTTAAACGTACTACTAATTTTCCCAGCAACGCATATTCAACAATTAATTCGTTGATTGTTTTTTGCGAAGTAGAAACTCCTCTGCGGCATTGTTTACCCACACGGATAATTTCGGCAGATTTATTTACATAGCGGTTTAATATATCCTCACTCACTAACCTGTCGGTCAGCACAACATCTGCCTGCTGTAAATAATTAACTGTTTTAATGGTTATCAAATCAGGATCGCCGGGGCCGGCACCTGCTAAAATAACTTTGCCTGTTAGGTTTATTGTGTTCATTTTATTCTACTTTTTTCGTAGGATAATAATCTATAAATAAAGAGATTGATTTTTCAATCTCTTTATTTATTATTTTTTAAAACAAACCTTCGATCGATAAATATCTTTCGCCGGTATCGTAATTAAATGTCAAAACTTTTGATCCTTCGGGAATATCAATTAATTTTTTTGCAACGGCAGCCAATGATGCACCGGTTGAAATGCCTGCTAAAATACCTTCTTCCTTTGCTAATTTTTGTGCATAAGAAAATGCATCATCTTTACTTACCTGAATAATTCCATCTAAAATTTCTGTGTTTAAAATTGATGGAACAAATCCTGCGCCAATGCCCTGCAATGGATGCGGGCCGGGGGCTCCACCACTTAACACCGGCGATAATTCGGGCTCAACTGCAAATGCTTTTAAGTTAGGGAATTTTGCTTTTAATATTTCCGCAACACCGGTAATATGACCACCGGTGCCTACACCTGTAATTAAATAATCTATTCCTTCAGGGAAATCATTTACAATTTCCTGCGCTGTTGTTTTTCTGTGAATTTCAGAATTGGCAGCATTATCAAATTGTTGCGGCAACCATGCATTGGATGTTTCGGCAACTAATTCTTTTGCTTTTTCTATCGCACCTTTCATTCCTTTTTCGCGTGGTGTTAAAACAAATTGAGCGCCATAAATTTCCATCAGTTTTCTTCTTTCAACACTCATGCTTTCGGGCATCACTAAAATTATTTTGTAACCTTTTACTGCTGCCACCAATGCCAAACCAATACCGGTATTGCCGCTTGTTGGTTCAATAATAATACTGTCTTTGTTTAATAATCCTTTTTGTTCGGCATCTTCAATCATCGCTAATGCAATACGGTCTTTAATACTTCCGCCAGGATTATTTTTTTCTAACTTAATCCACACTTCATGGTTCTTACCAAAAAGATTATTAATTTTTACATGTGGCGTGTTGCCAATTGTTTCTAAGATGTTGGTTGCTTTCATTTTTTTTATTTTTTTATTACACGAATCAGTTTGTTTTTTTTAAAGGTTTCTACAGGTTCAACCAACCTCACATTTCGTTAAACGATTTAGTTTTTCTTCTTTTATTTTTTTGTTTACCAACATTTGTTTTTCATGTCATCGCCTGTTGCCACGCTCGGTTCAAAGTTCCTTTTTCATGGCAGCAATTCTTTGCAGCCTGTACCGAGCCTGGCAAAGTATGGCACACTTCAACGTTCTGTTAAAAGTATGTTTTTTTTGTAGAGTATTGTTATACAGTACAAGAGTGCGACGCCACTGAAACTCAATTCATATTCAAAAGTTTGGTAAATATTAAATCACAAAGTTCAATGCTTCCGTTGCCGGAAATTTATCTTTTATTGCTACTTCGCTTTTATGATAAATAATTGAATTAGGGAATACACTGTAGGTGAGCCACACGTTTCCGCCGATTACACTGTCGTGCCCAACAACCGTATCTCCGCCCAAAATAGTTGCACCCGAATAAATAATTACATTGTCTTCGATGGTTGGATGGCGTTTTGTTTTTGCTTTTTCTTTCGACACATTCAATGCACCCAATGTTACACCCTGATAAATTT
>DATAMD010000081.1:0-2544 GCA_036260755.1 Chitinophagaceae bacterium
AAAATATTTTCAGGAACTCTTTCGCTGTGAATAATTCCCATTCCGGCATGCGTCCATTGTGTGCCGCCTTCGTAAACAACATGATTACTTCCTCTGCTGTCGCGATGATGTACGCCGCCTTTGTAAATAAAACTGATGGCGCTAAAACCTCTGTGTGGATGCGGGCCTACACCCTGCAAATGAAAGGGTATATTTTTATCTGCAATTGCTACACCGTGATGGAACAACAGAAAAGGATTTTCGAATTCACCATCCGGTAATAAGTCCTGCACCTGAATGCTGCCAACACTGGTTGGATGCCCGTTAATAATTTTATTTACTGTTTTCATTTTTAATTGTTGTTAATTTTCATCGGAACATCAATCAATAATAATTCTGCATCGTTGTTTGCAGTAATGTTAAGGGTATCTGTTTCAGAAATTCCCAAACCATCTTTTTCGTTTAACGCTATGTTATTAATGGTAACATCACCCTTAATTACAAATGCGTACACACCATTTTCTTTTTTATGAATTGAATAATCAATAGAAAAATCTTTTGAAAGATTTGCAAGAGAAAACCATGCATCCTGATTAATCCAAATGGCATTTTCATTATCAGGCGCAACAACTGTCAATATTTTATTGATGCGGTCTTCAGGTAAAAATAATTTTTGATTGTAACGAGGTTCGATATTTTGTATTTTTGGTAACACCCATATCTGCAAAAATTTTACATCTTTATCGTGGTTGGCATTTGTTTCGCTGTGTTGAATGCCGCTGCCGGCGCTCATGATTTGCACATCGTGTTGGCGAATTATTTTATCTCTGCCGGTACTGTCTTTGTGATGAAGATCTCCGAACAATGGTATTGATACAATTTCCATATTATCATGCGGATGTTTTCCAAAACCCATTCCGGCTTTTACAGTATCATCGTTTAAAACACGCAATGCCCCGAAGTGCATACGTGCCGGATCGTAATAACCTGCAAAACTAAAAGTGTGAAAGCTATTAAGCCATCCATGATTTGCATGGCCTCTTGTATCTGCTTTGTGTAAAATCGACGTCATAAATTTTTATGTTTTTATTACATGTATATACATATAATTATGTAAAAAATTTTATTTCTCTTTCTCTCTAACTTTTTCAAGAAGCATGTTTAATTGTGCAGCTTCAGTTTGATTGATTGATATGTGTTCGTCAAATATTTTATCAAGTTTTATTGTTGTTGTTTCCAAAATATTTATTCCTGCATTTGTAAGAACAATCATGGTTTGCCTTCCATCAAGTTCTCCCTGAGTTCTTTTTACTAATTTTTTTAATTCCAGCCGATCTATAATCCTTGGTACATTTGAATTTTTCTCTATCATTCTGGAGGCTATGTCGCGTACACACATTTGCTCGGGATGTTTCCCCTTTAAAATCCTCAGAACATTGTATTGTTCGTGGGTTAAACCAAAATCTTTTAGCTCGCAACTGCTTTTTGTTTTTAACCACCAGGCTGTGTATAAAATATTTAATCCTGCTTTATGCACTTCGTTTTTAAATTTAGTACTTTGTATGGCGGCTTCTAATTTCACCACACAAATGTATGTACATACATTTAATTTTCCAAATTAACTTTAAAAAATAAAAAATCCTGCCGAAAGCAGGATTAAACAATTAGAACAAATTAATTTTTAGCAGCGTATTTCCACCAATCGGCAAGGCTGGTACAACCTTCAAATTCTTTATCTATAGAAATGTAATAACTGGGTAAATGCTCTTTAAACCATTTCTCTAACTTATCTTGTTTCTTATCTTCCAATGCACGTTGAGCTATCTTGTTATAATCGTCTTTTAAATTTTCACGATGCGGAGAAGTTCTGGTTTTTAGATAAATTAAACGAACCAATTTCCTTCCTCTTTCGTCAATGTAATATTGAGTTTTAGAATATTCTCCCGGTTTTAAATCCTTGATTGCAACATCCATGTCTTTGTCTAACTGATCGATGGTTATATAAGTTGAGCCGTTTCTTGACTGAATGGCGCCGCCGTTAAACTTACTGTTCTCATCTTCGCTATATTTATTTATGGCTTCACCAAATGATAATTCATTAGCCAATAATTTTGCTCTGACAGAATCTAATTTGGTTACGGCTAATTTTATTTCATCATCGGTAACCGGAGGGATTTTTAAAATATGGCGAACCACGGCATCATCGCCGGCCCGGCTAACCAGTTGAATAATATGATATCCGAATTTTGATTTGATGACCGGTGAAATCTGCCCTTCTTTTAATTTAAAAGCTGCGGAAAGAAATGTAGGATCCCAGCTGCCTTTATCGTTTCTGTTTAAAGATAATGTGCCACCTTGTTTTTCCGTTCCCTGATCATCGGAATATAATTTTGCTAATTGCTCAAATTTCTTTGTACCTGCTTCAGCCTGGCGTTTGTAATCGTATAACTGTTTAATTACATATTCATCTACATCTTTGTTGGATTTAGGGATCAAAAGGATTTGACTCACCTCAAGCTCTGTTTCGTAATAGGGTAAACTGTCTTTCGAAATTTTATTAAAATA
>DATAMD010000082.1:0-2733 GCA_036260755.1 Chitinophagaceae bacterium
TTTATTTGAGTTACAACAGAATATTGGCGAAATAAACGGACGGGGATTTATTGATTCGGCCCCGGTTTTGGAAAGATCATGGGCAGTAAAAAGTGGTTTGGGCTGGATTGGCAAAAACGGAAATTTAATTACCAAACAAAGCGGCTCCTTCTTTTTTATTGCTACATTAATTGTTGATATTGAATTAAAATATGATGATGCTTTTGCAAAAGATTATTGCGGCAGTTGCACAAAATGTATCGACAGTTGCCCTACTGATGCCATCACAAATAATAAGGTGATTGATGGCAGCAAATGTATTTCGTATTTTACCATCGAATTAAAAGATGCATTGATTCCTGATGCGATGAAAGGAAAATTTAACGATTGGATGTTTGGCTGCGATGTTTGTCAGGATGTTTGCCCGTGGAACCGTTTCAGCAAACCGCATAACGAAATTAATTTTACACCCATTCCCGAAATCTTAAATCTTACAACAAAAGAGTGGCAGGAAATGAGCGAAGAAACGTTCAAACAAATTTTTAAACATTCGCCTTTAAACCGCAGTAAGTATTCGGGCATTCAGCGAAACCTTAAATTTATTCAACAATAAAATTGAAAGTATATTTATGTGATGAAAAAAAATGTTCAGTAAAGTTCTGAACGTTGAAGAGTGCGACGCAACAGCAGTTACATTAACATACAGAAGCCGGTAACAAAAAAAATAAAATGAACAAAAACATAGATCAACTTTATCGCATTGCCAATAAAAAAGAAAGATTGATTATTGGTTTAATGAGCGGCACATCGGTGGATGGTTTGGATGTTGCGCTTTGCCAATTTAAAGGCAGCGGCGCTGAAACAGAAATTAAAATTTTATTTTTTGAAACAGTTGCTTTTGATGATGATTTTAAAAAAGAAATTAAATCAGTTTTCAGCAAAAGAAATGTTGATTTAGAAAAAGTTTGTTTGCTGAATGCGTGGATTGCAGAACGCCATGCGGCAATTATAAATGATTGTTTAAAAAAATGGGATATTAAAAATGAAGATGTTGATTTAATTGCAAGTCATGGCCAAACAATTTATCATGCACCAAAAATTTTGCATGGTATTGATAAATTTCCAAACGCCACTTTGCAAATTGGCGATGGCGATCATTTAGCTGTAAAGACAGGAATTATTACCGTGAGTGATTTTCGTCAAAAACATGTTGCTGCCGGCGGCGAAGGTGCGCCGTTAGCTGTTTACGGCGATTATTTTATTTTTAGCAAAAGAGGCGAAAACCGCGTTATGCTTAACATTGGCGGCATTGCCAACTTTACTTATTTGCCGGGCAACCTGAATGTTGATGAAGTTTTCAGCACCGATGTTGGTGCAGGAAATACGTTGATGGATGCATACATTCAAAAATATTTTGAAGGAAAATATTTTGATAAAAATGCAGCCATTGCCAAACAGGGAAACCTAAATGAAAAATTATTAAACGAATTAAAGCATAATAATTTCTTTAAAAAAGATTTTCCGAAAACAACCGGCCCCGAATTATTTAATTTAAATTTTGTTGATGAAGCAAAACAAAAATCGAACACACAAAACATTTCGCATGTTGATGTGATGGCAACATTAAATCGTTTTACCGCCGATGGAATTGTTGATGCTTTAAAAAGAAGTTTGCCATCAAAAGATTTTATTGTTTATACCAGTGGTGGCGGTATGCACAACGATTTACTGATGCAAAACATGCGGCAACAATTACCTGATATTTTATTTAAAAACTTTACCGATTTAAAAATAAATCCCGATGCAAAAGAAGCATTGTTATTTGCCGTGTTGGCCAACGAATGTGTTTGTGGTAATGAACTAAAATTTTCTACAGGAAAAAATAAAATACCAAATATTACCATGGGTAAAATTAGTTTTCCGTGGTAGCAGGCATTTCGGTTTTTTCGGCAATAGATTTTAATCGTGCTAAATTGGTTTCCATCATTGTTCCTAAAATTTTATCATTCATCAGCGAAGCAAATTTTTCCCATGGATACCATTTTACTTTTTGTTCGAATTGCCATTGAGCAACCGTTATTTTAGAAGACGGATCGTTTATCAAAGTAATTACCGAAATCATTTTCCTGCTTTTGTTTTGCCATGATGATTTGATTGCGTAATTTGATGTTGTATCAATCAAAACCTTTGTCCCGGCTAAATCTGCTTCGGTTTTGGAAATAATTTTTACAGATGTTTTTTGCATGCCATCTACCCACATTTTCCATCCGTTAAAATCTTTTATTAAATAAACAACAGAATCTTTCGGTGCATTAATATTTACTGCCCGCGATACAATTACAGTTGACGGAAATAATAATGAAAGAAGCGTAATCACTGCAAATAAAACAACTGCACTTATTAATCCGAGTTTTATAAAACGCATAAAATAAAATTAAAAAACTAAAATCTAAAAAAAGAAAAACTAAATCGTTCTACCAACAAACCAATAAACTATTAAACTAACAACCAATTCGTGTAATTAAAAAATTATTCCCATTTAAAAGTTTTAACTGCCACGGCATACACAACAATTCCCCACGCTGCAAGAATGGTAATTTCTTTCCAAACATCAATCAGGTTGGCACCTTCAAAAGCAATGCTGCGCATGGCATTATTAAAATATGTTAATGGCAAAATATTACAAAGCGGTTGTAACCATGCCGGAAAATTATCGATCGAAAAAAATGTTCCTGCCAATAAAAACTGAGGTAA
>DATAMD010000011.1:0-2386 GCA_036260755.1 Chitinophagaceae bacterium
GCAAGATGAATCAAATAAAAGTTTTAAGTCCGGCAACAGTTGCAAACGTTGTTTGCGGTTTTGATATTTTAGGTTTTGCATTGAATGATCCTAATGATGAATTTACTATTTCATTAAACGATGAAAAAGGTGTTAGCATTATTAATGATGATGATTATAATTTGCCGCTTGATGCAGAAAAAAATGTTTCGGGTGCAGCATTATTAGCGTTGCTTGATGAAACGCCCGACATTAAAGGGTTTCAGCTCATCAGCAAAAAAAATATTAAACCGGGCAGTGGCATTGGCAGCAGTGCCGCAAGTGCTGCGGGTGCTGTTGTTGCTGCTAATTATTTATTAGAAAATCGTTTTACAAAAGAAGATTTGGTTCGCTTTGCGATGTTTGGCGAAAAGGTTGCAAGCGGTGTTAAACATGCCGATAATATTGCGCCGGCAATTTATGGCGGCGTTACTTTAATACGTTCTATTTTTCCGTTGGATATTATTAGCATTGATGCGCCCGAATTACATGTTACCGTTGTTCATCCGCAAATTGAAGTGCGTACTTCCGATGCACGTCAAATTTTAAAACAACGTGTGTTGTTGAAAGATGCCATTAAACAATGGGGAAATATTGCAGGATTGGTTGCAGGGTTTTTAAAACACGATTACGATTTAATTGGAAGAAGTTTAGAAGATGTAATTATAGAACCTGTGCGCAGTATTTTAATTCCCGGTTTCGATGATGTAAAAAAGAAATGTAAAGAAGCAGGTGCATTGGGCGGCGGCATCAGTGGCAGCGGCCCTTCTATTTTTATGCTAAGCCAGAATGCAGTCACAGCAAGGGCTGTAGAGGTTGCCATGAAAGAAGTGTACGAAAATATCGGATTAGATTATCATACGCATGTAACAACAATTAATCAACACGGTGTAAAATTAATTTCTACCCAATAAAGTTTTTTTATGTTACCGGCTGCAAATCTTTTTTCGTCACCTGTTGCGTCGCACACTTGTACTGTTGAAACTTTACTGAAAAAAATGTTAAACCACGAAGACACAAAGTCACAAAGAAACACAAAGAAAAACTTGGCGAAACTTTGTGCCTTAATGCCTTTGTGGTTCAGAAAAAAAATGAATAAAGAACAAAGCGTTGAAGTGTGCGACGCAACCGCAGCTTAATAGAATTACAAAAGCTAAGTACAAAAAATAAAAATTAATGAAACATATTTTCAATAACAATTTTCAATACTCACCTTCATCGGATGGCGGTATGAAATATTACAGTTTAAATCATAATGCACCGCGTGTAAGTTTTGCAGAAGCGGCGTTACGCGGACAAGCACCGGATAAAGGTTTATATTTTCCGCGACGGATTCCGAAGCTGCCAAAAGGTTTTATTGAAAACATAAAATCGTATTCGAAAGAAGAAATTGGTTTTACCGTAATGAAACCATACATCGGCGGAACCATTGCTGACAGCGAGTTACAGCGCATCGTTAATGAAACTGTGAACTTCGATTTTCCGTTAGTAAAAATTAATAATGATATTGCTGCACTCGAATTATTTCATGGGCCAACACTTGCATTTAAAGATGTTGGTGCAAGATTTATGAGCCGGTGTTTGGGATATTTTAATCGCCATGCTTATCATAAAACAACAGTGTTGGTTGCCACATCGGGCGATACCGGTGGTGCTGTTGCCAATGGCTTTTTGGGTGTTGATGGCATTGATGTAATTATTTTATATCCATCGGGGAAAGTGAGTAAAATTCAGGAGTTGCAATTAACAACACTGGGACAAAATATTACGGCATTAGAAGTTAACGGAACGTTTGATGATTGCCAGGCCATCGTGAAATTAGCTTTCATGGACAATGATCTTAATCAAAAAATAAATTTAACTTCTGCAAATTCAATCAACGTTGCAAGATGGTTGCCGCAACAGTTATATTATTTCTTTGCGTATCAACAATGGCAGGAAAAAGATGCACCAATTATTTCTGTACCAAGTGGAAATTTTGGAAATATTTGTGCCGGAATTTTAGCGCATGTTAGTGGTTTGCCTGTAAAACATTTTATTGCTGCATGCAATGCCAATGATGTTGTTACACAATATTTGCAAACAGAAAAATATACGCCAAAACCAGCCGTAGCAACCATTTCGAACGCTATGGATGTTGGCAACCCGAGCAATTTTGTACGCATCATCGAATTATTTCATCAGCAATTTTCTACTTTAAAAAAACACATGAGCAGCATAAGTGTTGATGATATTACCACTGCACAAACAATTAAAGAGGTATATCAACAACAGCAATATACTTTAGATCCGCATGGTGCTGTTGCATATTTTGCATTGGATGATTATTTACAAAAAAATGGCGGCAAAGGTTTTATTTTAGAAACTG
>DATAMD010000088.1:0-3654 GCA_036260755.1 Chitinophagaceae bacterium
TTTAATTTATCGTAAAAATCAAAAACTATTTCGGTCAAAGGCATTTCGAAAGTTAATTCAACACGTGTTGGCGTTAAATAAGTTTGGTTAATTAAAATGCCGCGTTTGCCCAAACATAAAGTCATGATGTTGCCAATATAATCCGGCATCGAAATAATTTGTGCACGGATAAAAGGTTCTTCAATCCTGTCTAACCTTGTGGGGTCGGGCATTTCGGAAGGATTGTTAACTGCCAGCTTATCTCCTTTTGAAGTGTATGCATAAAATCCAACGTTGGGAACGGTTGTGATTACGGTTTGATTAAATTCGCGTTCCAGTCGTTCCTGAATAATTTCCATGTGCAGTAAACCAAGGAATCCGCAACGGAAACCAAAGCCCAATGCCTGTGAAGTTTCTAATTCGAATGTTAGCGATGCATCGTTTAATTGCAATTTATCCATGCAATCGCGCAGCTCTTCAAAATCATCTGTGTTAACCGGATAAATTCCTGCAAACACCATTGGTTTTACTTCTTCAAAACCATGAATCCTTTTGCCGGGATTATTTGCAAGCGTAATGGTATCGCCTACTTTAACTTCTTTGGCCACTTTAATTCCGGTAATGATGTAACCCACATCTCCGGCACGCATTTCGTCTTTGGGTGTCATCGTTAATTTTAAAACACCCACTTCATCGGCAATATAATCCATACCCGATGCAACAAAACGAATCTTATCGCCTTTCTTTAAAATGCCATTTACTATGCGGTAATAAACAATGATACCGCGAAAACTATTAAACACACTATCAAATATCAAAGCCTGCAAAGGCGCATCGTAGCTGCCTTCCGGCGCAGGAATGCGCAAAACAATTGCTTCGAGAATTTCATCAATACCAATTCCGCTTTTGCCGCTTGCCAATAAAATATCTTCGGGTTTGCAGCCAATGAGATCAACAATTTGATCGGTTACTTCAGGAATCTGAGCGCCATCCATATCGATCTTATTAATGACCGGAATAATTTCCAGATCATTATCAATTGCCAAATATAAATTGCTGATGGTTTGTGCCTGAATGCCCTGCGATGCATCAACCAATAACAAGGCGCCTTCGCAGGCAGCTAATGCACGGCTAACTTCGTAACTAAAATCAACGTGGCCGGGCGTATCAATCAAATTCAAAACATATTCTTCACCCTTGTAAGGAAAATTAATTTGTATGGCGTGACTTTTAATGGTGATGCCTTTTTCGCGTTCCAGATCCATATCATCTAATACCTGATTCATCATATCGCGGGCACCAATGGTGTGCGTATGTTCCAATAAACGATCTGCCAACGTACTCTTGCCGTGGTCGATATGAGCGATAATACAAAAGTTCCTGATATTCTTCATAACGGCTGCAAAGATATAAGTCTGAGGCATAAATCTGCATCATTTATTGTTTGAAGAAAAATTAGCAATTACCTGTGCATAAAGGTTTACAAATTGTGCACCGATAACTTCTTCGGAATATTTTTTTGATGCGTGGATTGAAATTTGAGTTTGATTGTATTGATAATAATTATCCATCATATTAATAAAAGCATTTTTTAACGCTTCAACATTTCCGCTTTCAACAAGTAATCCGTTGGTTTCATTAATTGCTTCCGAAACACCGCCAACGTTTGATGAAACCACAGGCAGTCCGCAACACAATGCTTCAATAATTACGCAGGGAAAATTTTCGTGGCGGCTGAATAAAACCAATGCCGATGAAGCCTGCATTTGTATGGCAACATCTTCGTGTTTTAATTCCCTAATAAATTTTATTTTGTTTGATAAACCGTTTTTATATACCTGATTACTTAATTGTTGAGAAGCATTACCAACAATAATTAATTCCCAATCTTGCCTAATAAGGTTTAATAATGTAAAGGCTTCAACAATTCCTTCAACATTTTTTAATGGATACAATGATGAAACATGCAGCCACCTGAATACATTTTTTTCTTTTTTGGGTTGATAATTAAAACGAGCAGTATCAACAACATTGTGAATGATCTCGGTTTTCTTTAACCCAAAAAGTTTTTCCGTTTTTTTTCCGATGGCCGCAGAAACATTTGTTACTGCTGATGCTTTTTGAAAAATTTTTTTTGTATTTGATCTGAAAAAATAACTTCTTCTAAAAAAATTATCTGCCGCAACTGTATCGTACATCGAAGAATGTTCGGAAACAATAAAAGGTATTTTCCATCGATCCGAAAATTCTATTGCCAATATGCCGGCTTTCATCGGCACATGCACATGAATAAGGTCGGGCTTGCCAAATTGGCTTGCATATTTATTCAGTATTCTTTGGTAATAAAAAATAAAATAAATGTTGTATCGCATTTTATCTGCCCAACTCCATCCCCATTTTTGAAAAGAAAAACTATAAACAAATTCCCGAAGGTTGCCTTTTTTTGAATGAACAAAATCCTCGTTGGTATTGATATCTGCTCCTGCCTGCACCACATGGATCAAATCAACCTGAATAATTTTAGATACAGCTATCGCATGGCGTTCAATAAAATCGCCATTTGCGGGTTCATAAAAATCGGGGTACCAACTTGCCAGCCAAAGAATCTGCATCACTCAATTATTTATTAAATAAAATTTGTTTCAACCATAACCAATCACTCATTTCCCATTGCCATAATTTTATGAATTTTATTTTATTCAATTTTATAAAATGATAAACCGAATAAATAAAATTAACTGCATAACCAACAGAACTAACCATTGCCGCTATCTCGATACTGTAAAACTTTAATAATAGAATATTGCCCGTAACAACCACTATCAAAGCAAACACTGCTCCTTTTAAATTTAATTTTAAATTTCCCTTGCCCGCAAAATATGCCGATAATAAACTTAAAGTTGATAAACATAAAATTCCGGGAAGCAATATTAAAAATGGCAGGTGCATCGTATTAAAACTTTGGCCGAATATTAAAATAAAAATCCAATTGCCTGTTAGCAAAATAAAAATAGTTAACATAATAAAAATCTGCATAAAAATCCTGAAGAGTTTTACGATTGCATTGCTCACATCCAATTGTAATTTACCACTGGCGGTTTGCGGAAACATAGCAGCAGCAATAATTTGAGGGATCACAAAAATTAATTGCCCCATCCTGGAAGCCTGGATATAATTACCCAGATCGCTGGCTGAACAATTGTATTTTACAAACCAATAATCGATCCGGTACACAAGAAAAAAAATCACATTCGTTAATAATGCTACTGTAGAATATTGCAAAAGGATTTTTAATTCATGCATACTCATGAAATCAAAATCAGAAATTTTATTCCAGATAAAATACGTGCCGGCAATAATCATTCCGCCGATTAAAATAAAAATGAAGAATGAATCTCTGATCACTGGCAAAGAATAATTATTTATTTTTTCTGCGAAAAGGATGATGATAAAAATAATATTCATCAATCCCGATAAAAAATTTGGCAGGAAGAAGTTCTGTTGCGACTGAAACACTGCCGTATAAAAATTGTTCAGCAACATTCCCGCAATAAAAAAGATGGCATATTTGCAGTAAGTGAACTGATCGATTAACATATTATTTTCGAAATGCAAAAACCAGAAACGAAAGAAGAATATCGATACTACAGAAATCATCAAAACCCACATCACTCC
>DATAMD010000092.1:0-5451 GCA_036260755.1 Chitinophagaceae bacterium
GATGCTGCATTCGAATTCATCACAAAATTAGGCCTGCCTTATTATTGTTTTCATGATGTGGATGTTGTTGAATACGGCAACGACATTAATGAAAACGATAAACGTTTGCAAACATTAACTGCTTATTTAAAACAAAAACAAGATGCCAGCGGTGTAAAATTATTGTGGGGCACTGCAAATGTTTTTAGTAACAGAAGATATATGAATGGTGCTTCTACCAATCCCGATTTTCATGTATTAACCCATGCGGCTGCACAGGTAAAAGCTGCATTAGATGCAAC
This sequence comes from Chitinophagaceae bacterium, assembly GCA_036260755.1. GTDB lineage: Bacteria > Bacteroidota > Bacteroidia > Chitinophagales > Chitinophagaceae > CAIQDX01. Next base: position 282 of record DATAMD010000092.1, read on the forward strand.
CATTGCATTAAAAGGTGAGAACTATGTTTTCTGGGGCGGACGCGAAGGTTACATGACTTTATTAAACACAAACATGAAACGCGAAAAAGAACATTTCGCAAAGTTTTTACACACTGCAAAAGATTATGCAAGAAAGAATGGTTTTACAGGAACATTCTTCATCGAACCAAAACCTTGCGAACCAACAAAACATCAATACGATTATGATAGTGAAACTGTGATTGGCTTTTTACGTCAGTACGATTTGCTGAATGATTTTAAATTGAATATTGAAGTAAACCACGCAACCCTTGCAGGGCATACATTCCAGCATGAATTACAAGTTGCTGTTGATGCGGGTTTATTAGGAAGCATTGATGCAAACAGGGGCGATTATCAAAATGGTTGGGATACAGATCAGTTCCCGAATAACATTAATGAAATAACTGAAGCCATGTTAATTATTGTTGAAGCAGGTGGCTTTGGCGGTGGCGGAATTAATTTTGATGCCAAGAGAAGAAGAAACTCTACCGATGTTGCAGACTTATTTCATGCACACATTGGCGGCATCGATACTTTTGCAAGAGCATTGATTGTTGCTGATAATATTTTACAAAACTCGGAGTATAAAAAAATACGTGCCGATCGTTATGCTTCATTTAATGATGGCAAAGGAAAAGAATACGAGCAAGGAAAATTATCGTTAGAAGATTTAAGAAATTTTGCTGTACAAAATGGTGAGCCAAAAGTTATCAGCGGCAGACAGGAATTTTTAGAAAATATAATTAATCGGTTTATTTAGTGTTAAGGATTCGGGGTACGGTAAAACGTATCCCGTTTCTATTTTAATGATTGCTTAAAAAAAACATCATGGCATTTATAGATACTTCCTCCAAATCGGCAAACTCAGCGTATAAAAAAGGAAATCCGCTTTATACACTGATGTTAACTTTAGTGGCAACACTCGGCGGTTTATTATTTGGTTATGATACCGCTGTTGTTAATGGTGCAGAAAAATCTTTAGTCGGATTTTATATTGGCGACCCTGAAAAAAACACATACGTTCAAGATATTGCGAAAGTAATCAGTCAGTACAAAATAACGCTGGTTGCTGTTTTGTTTGTTGTGTTCATAATTATTTGCGGACAAATTTTTAAATTATTAGGAACCAAAAAAGGCGCAATTGCAAGTGTTGTGATATTAATATTAACGGGCATTTGGGCTGCTTCGTTTTTAAGCAAACCCTTGCCAACAGATGCTTCTGCAATAAAAGACACAGCCGATGCAGTAAAAGGTTTTGTAATTTCGAGTGCATTGATAGGATGTGTTATTGGCGGTTCCTTATCGGGATTTATTTCAAAATCGTTGGGAAGAAAAAACGGATTAATTATTGCGGCGATTGCATTTTTTTTATCGGCAGTTGGTGCATGGAAACCCGAAGCATTTAATTTTTTCGGAACATTGGATGTGTATTCGTTTGTAATCTATCGCATCATCGGTGGTATTGGTGTTGGTATTGCATCAATGATTTCGCCCATGTATATTGCCGAAATTGCTCCTGCAAATATTCGCGGTAAATTAGTTTCCTTCAATCAGTTTGCCATCATCTTCGGAATGCTGGTTATTTATTTTGTAAATTATTTTATTGCCAAACAGGGAAATGAAGAATGGTTAATTACTGAAGGATGGCGATGGATGTTTTTCTCCGGCGCAATTCCCGCAGGCATCTTTTTAATTTTATTATTTTTTGTTCCTGAAACACCACGTTATTTAGCCATTCAGGGCAAGAATGAAAAAGCTTTAAGCGTATTAGAAAAAATTGCAGGTAAAGAAACAGCACCAACCATTTTAGACGAAATCAAATCAACATTGCATGAAAATAATGCACCTTGGATGTCGTATGGCTTCCTGATTATTTTTGTTGGAATAATGTTATCGGTGTTTCAGCAATTCGTTGGTATCAATGTAGTGTTATATTATGCCGGTAATATTTTCCGTAACATGGGCGCATCAACCGATTCATCATTATTACAAACTATTATTGTTGGTGCAGTTAATTTATTATTTACCGTTGTTGCAATAATGACGGTTGATAAATTTGGCCGGAAACCTTTAATGATTATCGGTTCCATCGGAATGGCACTCAGTATGGTTGCTTTAGGATTTACATTTTATTTTAACCATGTTGGTATAGCAGCATTAATTTTTATGTTAACATATACCGCTGCATTTGCTATGAGTTGGGGGCCGGTATGCTGGGTTTTATTGGCAGAAATTTTTCCCAACAGTATTCGCGGCGCTTTGTCAATCGCAGTGGCAGCGCAGTGGATAGCCAACTGGATCGTTTCGCTTACATTTCCAATGCTGAATGATAATGTTTGGCTGACAGAAAAATTTAATCATGGTTTTGCTTACTGGATTTACGGAATCATGAGTATAATTTCTGCCATCTTTATGTGGAAATTTGTTCCTGAAACAAAAGGTAAAACCTTAGAGTCGATGGAAAAATTATGGAAGAAATAAATTGTTTGATTAATAGTTTATAAAAATAAAACGATCAGTTTTTTTAGAAAAACTATTTATTTTTAATTCTCCCCCTAAAAAAATGAGTACTTCTTTTTTAAAAAGAAAGTACTCATTTTTTTTACAGTATCTTCAAAAACCATCAACCTGTTTTAATTATTCATTCATCATTTGCCGAATGGTATTAGATATTTCTTCGGCATTTGGTTTGCTGAAATAATCGCCATCACTTCCATACGATGGCCTGTGAGCCTTACCGGTAATGGTTCTTGCGGCAACATCCAACCATTGATAACCGCTCTGTTCTTCCATCACTTTATTAAACATATAAGCTGCTGCACCTCCGGGAACATCTTCATCAATAAAAATAATACGGTTTGTTTTCTTTAATGATTCAAGAATGATATGATGAATATCGAATGGCAATAAAGTTTGTACATCCACGATTTCGCAACTGATATTGTGACGTTCTAAACGTTCGGTTGCGTCCTGAATAATACGCAATGTTGAGCCGTACGAAACAACCGTGATATCTGTTCCTTCTTTTATAATTTCGGGGATACCAAGCGGCACACTAAATTCTAAAAGATTAGCCGGTAATTTTTCTTTTAGCCGGTAACCATTTAAACACTCTATTACCAATGCAGGATCATTACTTTTTAATAAAGTATTATACATACCAACCGCCTGCACCATGTTGCGGGGCACACAAACATACATGCCACGCAGGGCATTAATAATCATTCCCATCGGGCTGCCGCTATGCCAAATACCTTCTAAGCGATGACCGCGTGTACGGATAATAATCGGGCAACTTTGTTGTCCCTTTGTGCGGAAATGAGTGGTAGCTGCATCATCGCTTAATGGTTGCAATCCATACAACAAATAATCTAAGTATTGAATTTCGGCAATGGGACGCAATCCCCGCAAAGCCATGCCTATGGCTTGCCCCATGATAGTCAGTTCACGAATACCGGTATCAAAGATCCGATCGGTACTGTGTTTTATTTGCAATCCGGCGAAGCCCTGATTAACATCGCCGATTTGCCCAACATCTTCACCAAAAGCAAATACCAACGGGTTATGTTGAAACAGTGAATCAAAATATTTATTCAATACTTCGTAACCGTTTATGGTTGGTGCATCAAATTGAACCAAAGGTTTTATCACTTCAACATTTAAAGCACTTTTGGGGCCTTCGTTATATAAATGAGAATCATATAAATCTTTATTTTCCTGCAATAATTTATCGTACAAAGATTTTATTTCGGAAATTGATGGTGAATACGGAGCAGCTTCCATTGCCAGCGATAAAGTGCGCAACACATCTCTCCGCAATGGCTCAACATTATTTTGCAATTCGGCTGCTAATTGTTGAATGTAGTTGTAAGTATCCATATCACTCACCACAATCGTTTTAATCAATTCAACAGATGAAGCAACCTGTTCTTTGATGGGTGCTAAAAATTTTTCCCATGCTTTTGCTTTTGCATCCCGCACATAATCTTTCGCTTCATAATCAATTGAATTTAATTCTTCGTGTGTGGCAATATTATTGGCAACGATCCATTCCCTGAATTTTTTAATACAATCCCATTCGCGTTCCCATTCCAAACGTTTGGGATCTTTATATCTTTCGTGGCTTCCGCTGGTTGAATGGCCTTGAGGTTGTGTCATCTCTTCAACATGAAATACAGCCGGAGTATGGGTTTCACGCATTTTTTGCAATCCCGATTCAAACACTTCGCACATGCCTGCATAATCCCATGCCTTTACTTTATAAATATTGAGCCCGTTTGAATCACCATTTTTTTGCATGCCTTCCAATGCAGTCGAAATAGAACCTTTTGTTGTTTGAAAAGATTTAGGAACCGAAATGCCATAACCATCATCCCAAACAAAAACGGCTAACGGAACTTGTAACACACCAGCAGCATTAATGGTTTCCCAAAAATGGCCTTCGCTTGTTGCAGCATCGCCTATCGAGCAAAAACAAATTTCGTTGCCATGGTGACTTAAAGAATCGAAGGATTGTAATTCGGGAGTATTTCTAAAACATTTTGATGCGAATGCCAATCCCAATGCTCTCGGCATTTGAGATGCCGTTGGAGCCATATCGGAAGAAATATTTTTTCGGTTAGCAAGATCTAACCAATTACCATTTTCATCAACTTGTTTTGTGGCAAAGTGCGAAACCATTTGACGGCCTGCACTAAACGGATCGTTCATTAAATCGGGATCGGCAAATAATTGCGAGAAAAATTGTTCAACACTTGCCAATCCTGAAGCAAACATAAAAGTTTGATCGCGGTAATACCCTGCCCTGAAATCGCCCGATTTAAAAAATTTAGCCGCAGCAATTTGAGCAATTTCTTTGCCATCGCCAAAAATGCCGAATTTGGCCTTACCTGTTAATACTTCGCGGCGGCCAATCAAACTTGCTTCGCGGCTTACCATTGCTACACGGTAATCATCGAGCACCTGTGATCTGAATCCTTCGTAAGAGAGCATATCATCTTTATATGCCAAGGTAATTGTTTGTTCCATCCTGCAAAAATATTTGTTAAGGTAATTGTGAAATTACTAAAAGCATTCAGTTTTCAAAAAGTAAGTTTAGCAAAAAATATCATCATATCTTACATTAAACTTTACATTTTTTTACCAAATT
>DATAMD010000095.1:0-3069 GCA_036260755.1 Chitinophagaceae bacterium
CGTTATACACAAATCAATGGCGAAGTGATGCTTTGCCAAAAAGCAAATCAGCAATTTAATTGGCACGGAGATTTTGTTTTTGAGTCAGCCGAAGATGGAGATTTTGATGAATTTGTTTTTGACGTAAATAAAGTTGAGGAAAAATATTACCTATCTGACAAGGTGAGAGATTATGTTTTAGCTGGTGGAACGAAAACTTTTAAAACAAGTACCCAAACAGATTTAGAAGTGGCAAGACCGCTTTTGCAAAGTATGCACAAGATGCACAGGGCTGGCGTAGATAACTATGTAACGCACAACAAAGGAAGAATAAGAAAACTCACACCAAAAGAATGTTTACGCTTAATGGGTTTCAAAGATAATTTTAAACAAGTTGTAAGCGATACTCAAATGTATAGACAAGCAGGCAACAGTATTGTGGTTGATGTATTGATTGCACTTCTTAAACAAATGGACATAACCCAATTTGGAAAATAATTTTATGGAAATCAAACTAAACAATCAAGAGTTTAAAGTAATTGATGCGAAAGAGAAGATTACTATTGCAGACAGCTTTGTTGTACGACAAAATAAAATCGGCGGAGGAAATGGCGAGGCTAAATTATATGTAGGTAATGACAATGCAGAAGTTAGAGGATTTTTTGGGAACACTGGTTTTGCAATTCCTTGCTTTTTAATAAAGCAAGACCTAATAAAATATTTGGACGATACAAAAGCTGAATATTTAAAGCCCGAACAACCATATATAAACAAAAATATTCTACCTCAATTGTGGAATGAAAGAAAGGCAAAAATTGATGCGTTACCCGAAAAGATAGAATTTGAAGTAGTTGAACAAACACAAATTGCTGGACCAAGAGTTTATGTAAATTCAAATGACCGAGCATACAAAATAATTAGAGAACTTTCATTACCAAATATTACATACATATCCGTAGTGAAATTGTTGGACAAGAATGGAAACCTGAATTACTACTTTAGACTTTTTGCAGACTATTTTGGAGAAGAAGAACATCCATACGTTGTAGAAAAAGAAGAAGAGCAAATTGAAGAAACTATTATTGACAAAGCTGAAAAAATACAGCTTTATAGGGCAAGAATTGGTCAAGGCGAGTATAGGAAAAATCTTTTGGCTTTATGTCCCTTCTGTCCAATTACTTTAATTTCAGACGATAGGCTTTTAGTTGCAAGTCATATCAAACCTTGGGTAGTATCTACTGACTTTGAGAAAACCGACCCATTTAATGGTTTTATGCTAACTCCTACTTTTGATAGACTTTTTGATAGAGGCTTTCTTTCATTTACAGACGACAAGAAAACGATATTATCACCTTTTCTATCAAACATGACTTATTCAAAACTTAATATTTCTGACAACAAAATAATTCCTCATTTACCAATTGCTGGACGAGAAAATTATTTAGAATATCATAGAAAGAACATCTTCAAGGGTTAGAGCAACAAGCGTATTCGCCCAACAAAAGTATTTGCAAAAGCAGGGCTTGACAATGTAATATCAGCTATGTACAAGCATCTATATCGGTTCGGGTTCGACGTTCAATGTTCAGCGTCTTCGCAAATACTCGAACTCTAATAGCTATTCTTCACGTTGCTCCGGATTTGCAATCCGGAGCTTAGAGTTATGAATTTACAATTCATTTGTTGAACAAAGTACAAAACGTACAAGTGTGCGACGCAACCGCAGCTATATTTTTATTCTATCGCTCACTCAAAAAATAAATTATAAAATTTCTTTTAAACTATCTGCAGTTGCATTGATGGTGTAATCTAAATCTTCCTGCGATAAAGCATTATTCAAGAACCAACTTTCGAAAGCCGATGGCGGCAAATACACGCCACGCTTCAGCATAGCATGAAAATATTTTTTAAACAATTCGTTATTTGCCGATGCAGCAGTTTCGAAATTTGTAACCGCATGATCGCTGAAATGCACGCTGATCATGCTTCCCATCTGATTAATAACAAATGGTGTTCCGCTTATTTCCAAAACTGTTTCTAATCCTTCTTTTAAATAAATTGTTTTTTCTTCGAGCTCTTTAAAAATATTGGGTTGCTCGTTTAAAATAGAAAGCAAAGTATAACCGGCAATCATTGCAATTGGATTGCCGCTTAATGTGCCTGCCTGATAAACGTTTCCGAGGGGTGCAACACATTCCATCAAATGTTTTTTACCGCCAAATGCACCAACGGGCAAACCGCCGCCAATTACTTTTCCGTAAGTAACTAAGTCGGCATTAATTTTTAATCTTTCCTGTGCGCCGCCTTTTGCCAAACGAAAGCCAGTCATCACTTCATCAAAAATGAAAACAATATTTTCTTCATCACAAATTTTTCTTAGTCCTTCTAAAAATCCTTCTTGCGGTAAAATGCAACCCATGTTGCCAACAACAGGTTCGGTAATAATTGCAGCAATTTGATTTTTATTTTCGGCAACTAATTTTTTTACTGCATCCAAATCGTTGTAGGCGCAGGTTAATGTATCGTTGGCAACACCGGCAGTAACACCGGGCACTGTTTGATTATTAAAAGTTGCAAGGCCGCTTCCGGCTTTTACTAAAAATGCATCGGCGTGACCATGATAACAACCTTCGAATTTTATTATTTTATTTTTTCCGGTATAACCGCGTGCCACACGAACCGCACTCATGCAAGCTTCTGTGCCGCTGCTTACCATGCGTATCAAATCAACATTCGAAGTCATCGATTTAATTAACTCGGCCATTTTAATTTCTAATTCGGTTGGTGCGCCGTACGAAGTAGAATATAAAACCTGTTCCTGCACTGCTTTAACCAACGGTTCGTAAGCATGGCCCAAAATCATTGGTCCCCACGACGCAATAAAATCTATGTATTTATTTCCATCGGCATCAAATAAATAACTGCCTTTTGCTTTTGTAATAAATAAAGGTGTTCCGCCCACACTTTTAAACGCACGAACCGGCGAGTTTACACCACCGGGAATAGATTGTTGTGCACGAGAAAATAATTCCACACTTTTTGAAATGTTCATTTTAATAAAAATTAATTTCTTTTTTTCGCAAGCAAATG
>DATAMD010000102.1:0-7058 GCA_036260755.1 Chitinophagaceae bacterium
ATAAATCGAAACACAAAATATCGGATTATACTTTTGCGCCGGTAAATATGGGCGATAGTATTAATTCGAAAAAATCTGAATATTATCCAACAGTAACCATCGACGATAGTTTATTAGTATTTACCAAAAGAGGTGAAGGCATCAGAGAAGATTTTATGCAAAGCAGTTTTAAGAACGGCGTTTTTTCGAAAGCAAAATTAATTGAAGGCGATATTAATAATGAACCGTCCAAAGGCGCCATCACGGTTTCATCGGATGGCGACTGGATGATCTTTGCCGGGAATTTTCGTCGCGGTTACGGCGATTTTGATTTATATATTTCTTATGCCACACCGCAAGGCTGGAGCGAACCCGAAAACTTAGGTCCCAATATCAACAGCGGTTATTGGGATAGTTCGCCAAGTTTATCGCCCGATAACCGTGTACTATATTTCAGCAGTAACCGCCCCGGTGGTTTTGGCGGAAAAGATTTATACATGAGTGTTCGCATGGCTAATGGCAAATGGGGACCGGCAACAAATATGGGGCCTGATATTAATTCTAAAGGCGATGACATGGCGCCCTATATTCATGCCGATAATCAAACTTTATATTTTACTTCGGATGGTTTGCCCGGTTATGGCGGCACCGATTTATTTATTTGCCGGAAAGATATTGCAGGCAATTGGTCGAAACCAGAAAATCTTGGCTACCCTATCAACACTATCGAAAATGAAGGCAGTATCTGTGTTTCATCGAACGGGTTAACGGCTTATTATGCCAGCGACCGGGCCGATAGCCGCGGCGGATTGGATCTCTACACTTTTACTTTGCGTGATGATATCCGCCCTTATAAAACTTTATACGTTCGTGGAAAAGTGTTCGATGCAAAAACAAATAAAGGTTTACCCTGTGCTGTTGAATTGATTGAAAACAGCAATAACAAAGCATTGATGCATGTTCAAACAGATGAACTGGGAAAATATTTTGTGCCGTTGCCATCGGGAAAAGATTACACATTTACAGTTAACCGGAAAGGATATTTATTTTATACTGAATTATATGAGCTGAGTAAAAAACAATCCGACAGCACATATCAAAAAGATATTGCATTACAGCCGGTTGAATTAAACACAACTTTTGTTTTTAAAAATATTCAGTTCCAAACAAACTCTTATCAATTGTTGCCTGTTAGTTTAATTGAATTAGATAAATTATTGCAGGTATTAAATGATAATCCCACTTTAAAAATCCGTATCAACGGCCACACCGATAATACCGGAAACGAAAAGGATAATCTGCTGCTTTCAACTAATCGTGCAAAAGCCGTTGTTGATTATTTAGTAAGCAAAAATATTGATGCCGCCAGATTAAGTTATAAAGGTTATGGTTCTTCAAAACCAATAGCAGCCAATACTTCAGAAGAAGGCAAATTAAAAAACAGAAGAACAGAATTTGAGGTGGTGGGATTGTAGGTGGGGTGATGGTTAATGGTTCATAGTTCATGGATTTCAGGTCATGGTTGTTATAAAATGTTTATATTAGTTCTTTAAACTATGAACTATTTGCCATGATCCATGAACCATCACCCGTAAACAACGAACTCCTCTATCAACTCTCTCTTACCTTAATCAATGGCATAGGCCCTGTTCAGGCAAAACAATTAATTGAACATTTTGGCAATGCAGAAAATATTTTCAAGGCAAAGAAAAAAGAACTGGGCTTAATAGAAAACATCGGCGAAATAAGGGCTAAGCAAATAAAAGATTTCGATAATTTTAAAGAAGCAGAAAATGAAATTAATTTCTGCGAAAAGCATCATATCGAAACTTTGTTCATCACCGATAAAAATTATCCGCAACGTTTATTAAATTGTTACGACTCTCCTACGTTATTATTTTATCGCGGCAACGCCGATTTAAATACTTCAAAAATTATAAGCATCATCGGCACCAGAAATAATACCGATTACGGCAAACAAATTACAGAACAGTTTATTGAAGACATTCAATCGCAAAACCTTGTAATCCTTAGCGGACTTGCATTTGGCATTGATGCTATTGCACATAAATCGGCTGTTAAAAATAATATTTCAACCGTTGCCGTGCTGGCACACGGGTTGGATATTATTTATCCGTCGCAGCATCAATTGCTCGCAAAAGAAATTTTATTGAATGGCGGGTTATTAACCGAATTCAGAAAAAATACCAATCCCGATAAACATAATTTTCCTAAACGCAACAGGATTGTTGCAGGCATGTGCGATGCAACTATTGTTATTGAAACAGCCGTCAAAGGCGGCAGTATGATTACGGCAGAATTAGCATACAATTATAACCGCGATGTGTTTGCCGTACCCGGAAAAATAACCGACAATAAAAGTGGGGGTTGTTTAAAATTAATTCAGCAGAACAAAGCCATTGTTTTTACCAATGCACAGGAATTTATGCATGCCATGGGCTGGCAACAGAAAAAAATAGTTGCAAAAAAACAAAGAGAATTATTTATTGAACTAAGTGATGATGAAAAAATAATTGTTGATATTTTAAAAGAAAAAGAATCAGTGGGCATTGATGAAATTTATTTTAAATCCACGCTCAGCAGCAGTTCTGTGGCAGCGGCTATATTAAATTTAGAACTACAAAATGTAATTGCAGCACTTCCGGGAAAAATGTATATGCTGTTGTAAAAAAGAAAAGAGGAGATAGAATTCAGGAGACAGGAGTTAGAATAAAAACATCAGCTTCTATATTCTACCTCCTATCTCCTACCACCTCTTTTCATTAAAATAAAAATCTTACGCCGCCCGACAACCATCGGCCCGGCATAGGTGCTCCTACAAAATCGTTATAGGTTGTATTAAAAATATTATCTGCCTGTACAAAAGCAGTCAGTATATTTTTAATTAAGTACGCATCTGCTTTTACATTCATCACAAAATAATTTTCCGATACAGGAACAAGTATTGCCGTACCCGGTTGTGCCGTTCTGGTTTTATACAAACCATTAATGCTGATGCCAAATTTTTCTGTAGCATATCTTAAAGAAAAATTAGCTAAAAATTTTGCGTGAGAAGAAACGTATAAAGAAGGCCGACCATTATTACTTTCTGAATTTAACCATACCATACCGAAGTTGGCAGAAATATTTCTTTCATGAGAAAATGATTTATTTAACAAGATATCCAACTCTGCTCCCGATGTTGTAACCTGTGCAATATTTTTTGCCAGCAAATAATTACCGGTTGGAACTAAATTATCTTTTCGCGGCATATCGGCGTACGAAGTATTGGCCCAATCAATTAAATTATTGCAATCGCGTTGAAAAACGCCGAAAGATATTTTTGCATATTTCTTCGCAAACCAATCAATACCTGCTTCATAATTAAATGTTTTTTCGGCAGTTAAATTCGGGTTTCCTATAGATCCGTTTGTTACTAAGGTTTTATTATAATTATTGTAGAGTTCTGTAAAGTCGGCATAACGTAAAGCCTTGCCTGCACTGGCTCTTAACTGTATATTGTTTTTTCTGTACGATGCATTCAGTTGCGGTACCAGCACCCAGCCTGCTACTTCATTCCAATCGAAACGCAAAGAACCGTTTACAGAAATGCTTTTTGAAATTGCTTGTTGCAGTACTGCAAAAGCAGCAGCCTGCGAAACAGTATGCACACCTCTGTCGTTAGATTTAATATTTCTTCCCAGATATTCAACGCCGCCGGTAATGATGCTGTTATTGTTTACTTGGTGTTCGTAGTACGAAGTAATTTGAAATAAATTCGAAAAGCTGGAATTAGCCACAGAACCGCTGTTGAATAAATAATTATCTTCTGTGTTTTTAAATCCGGCCACCAAAGAAAATTTATTTTTTTGTTTCTGATAATTAAGATTGAATTGATTCCAGAAAGTTTTTACGGTTTCCTGTGCCGTATCGGAAACATACGAAGTATAAAAATTTTGTGCAGCAAATTTTCTGTAATCGTAGGATGACCTAAAACCTATGTTCCAATTCTTTATTTGATGGTTAAATGCGGCACTTATTAAATTATTATGCACAAAACCATCGATACCTTTTTGCGGCTGCCCATCGGTATTATTGGTTAATCCCGAAATTTGAAATACTGTATTTCGTTGCACAAACAAATGTTGCAATGCCGCATTAAACAAGCCATACTCACCGCCCGTTACTTGTGCATTTGTTTCGGATTTTTGTTTGGATGATTTAGCAAATGCTTTGGTAGTGATATTAATTACAGCGCCTACTGCATCTGATCCATATATTGCCGATGATGCGCCTTTTAAAATTTCGATGGTTTCAATTTCATCCGGTGAAACAGGAATATAAGAATTAAAATGGCCCGTGTTGGGATCATTCAATCTTAATCCATCAATAACAATTAATACTTGCTGAAAGGTTCCGCCTCTAACGGTAATATCGCTTTGAGATCCCATGGTGCCGCGGCTTTTAACTTCAATACCCGGAATATATCTTAATAATTCGTCTAAGCTTTTTACCGGCAGATGCACAATATCTTTTCCCTTAATTACAATAATATTTCTTCCTGTTTTAGATGCATTGATTTCGCTTAATGTACTTGTAACAGTTACCGGATCCAATTCAATTTCTTTTTTCTGTCCAAATACTAATACCAATACATTACAAAGGATTGTGGAAATGAGAATTTTTTTCATGCTGTTTTTTTTGAGCGGCAAATGTATTGGTTGAAGAAGTAAATTATCAATCCACAATAAAAACATCTCCACATTATTCTACCATTTTACAAGACAGTGACATTATAAAATATTACTCTCAAAACAACTTGGATGCAATTGCTTGCGGTATTATCTTTGCACATGGCAACACGAATTATTTCCTCAAAAAGCAAGTCTGCGAATTCCCGTTTATTCGGCGAAGGTCTCACCTTCGATGATGTTTTATTAATGCCTGCATTCAGCGAAGTATTACCGAGAGAAGTAGATACCCGTTCTCATCTTACCAAAAACATAGTATTAAATGTTCCCATGCTTTCGGCAGCAATGGATACTGTAACCGAAGCCAGCCTTGCCATTGCATTGGCACGTGAAGGCGGAATAGGTATTCTTCATAAAAATATGAGTATCGAAAAACAGGCCGAACAAGTGCGTAAAGTAAAACGCAGCGAAAGCGGAATGATTATCGATCCCATTACTTTATTGATTGATGCAACCATTGGCGATGCACTTAAATTAATGAAAGAAAACCGAATTGGCGGCATTCCCATTATTGATGGGGCACAAAAATTAGTAGGCATTTTAACCAACCGCGATCTGCGTTTTGAAACAGATAAAAGAAGAAAAGTGAGTGAAGTGATGACGAAAGAAAATCTCATCACCGCACCGCAGGGGACTAATTTAAAAAAAGCAGAAACTATTCTTCGCAATTATAAAATCGAAAAATTACCTGTTGTAAATAAAGCCGGAAAATTAATCGGATTAATTACCTACCGCGATATTTTACAAATACGGAATTATCCAAACGCCGTAAAAGATAATCTCGGCAGATTGTTGGTGGGTGCGGCTTTGGGCATTACCAAAGATATGCTCGACCGTGCTGCCGCATTGCAAACTGTTGGTGTAGATGTGGTTACTTTAGATAGTGCACATGGTCATAGCAAAGGTGTAATCACCGCATTAAAAAATTTAAGAAGCAACTTTAAAAATTTACAAATCATTGCCGGTAACGTTGGTACAGCAGCAGGTGCAAAAGCATTGGCCGATGCCGGTGCCGATTGCGTAAAAGTGGGCATTGGCCCTGGTTCTATTTGTACCACACGTATTGTTGCCGGTGCAGGTGTACCGCAATTAACTGCCATCATGGAAGCAAGTAATGCATTAAAAAATACAAATATTCCTGTTATTGCCGATGGCGGTATCCGTTATACAGGCGATATGGTTAAAGCATTGGCTGCAGGCGCTAATGTAGTAATGATGGGAAGTGTGTTTGCTGGTGTGGAAGAAAGCCCGGGCGAAACAATTATTTATGAAGGAAGAAAATTTAAACAATACCGCGGCATGGGAAGTTTGGGCGCCATGCAGCAGGGAAGCGGCGACAGGTATTTTCAGGATGTGGAAGATGATATTAAAAAGTTTGTTCCCGAAGGCATCGAAGGCCGTGTGGCATACAAAGGAAACCTTAGCGAAATCGTTTATCAGTTTGTTGGCGGCTTACGTTCGGGCATGGGTTATTGCGGTGCAAAAAATATTAAATTATTGCAGCAATCAACTTTTGTAAAAATTACCAATGCAGGAATGAAAGAAAGCCATGCACACGATGTTGATGTAACGAAGGAAGCACCTAATTATAGTCGTAAGTAGTAAGTTTTAAGTAATAAGTTTTAAAGCCGGTTATTTATGTAGCCGGCTTTTGTATTTTAATGAGGCTGCAGTTGCGTCGCACACTTGTACAGTTGTGCCAATGTTGGTCGCTGACCATATTTGTTCGGAACTTTTTACTATACCGCCCCGATAGGGCTTAGAGAAATTGCAATTACATTTCTACTATTAATATTTTCATGCCTACGGCATTATTTGCTCTGTAAGAGCAATATATTAATAGTAAAAGCATTCATACAACGAATATAAAAGCTCCATGGGAGCGATATGTGATAAGGGTTTGATTATCTTCCGAACAGTTATGGTCGCTGACCAACATTATTTCAATAATCAATTTGTTGTTAATCGGCGACTCAACAACGGCAAAGCAAAATGCTCGCATCCAATAATAACAGCTTTACTTTATCTTCATGTTTTCGATGATCAAAAAAATAATCATATCATTTTTCCTGTTTTTATTTTGCTTTCAACTCAATGCACAAACATTAGGCGGCAGTTCCGTTTTTAATTTTTTAAATCAATCCCATTCATCACAATTATCGGCATTGGGCGGCATTAATATTTCAAACATCAGCAACGATGTTAGTTTGGCTTTTAATAATCCTGCATTGCTGCGCGATAATATGCACCAGCATTTCGATGCATCATTCAATAATTTTTTGGCAGGCATAAAAAATTACAGTCTTACTTCTGCATTTCATGCAAATA